>JAFGIH010000522.1 GCA_016929985.1 Thermoleophilia bacterium
ACAGTGGGCGCAGCAGGATTTGAACCTGCGACCCCCTGCTTGTAAGGCAGGTGCTCTCCCGCTGAGCTATGCGCCCGGGCGGCACTCGGTCCTCAGACCACCCACATGCGAAGTGCCCCCAGGGGAATTCGAATCCCCGCCGCCGCCTTGAAAGGGCAGTGTCCTAGGCCGCTAGACGATGGGGGCGGATCTGGCGCTGTAGCGGTCACGGCAGGCGATAACAGGCCAACGTGCCGCCGACAGCCCGGAGATGCTAGCACATGTGTAGCCGCAGGGCTAACCCCTACTCCCCTCGGTACGTCTGGTCCTGCTCTTGCCCGTTTTTTCCCGGCTTGATAGCCTGGCCTCGATGGCGCCTAGCCGCAAACCCGAGACCGCACGCCCTTTGAGTGAAGTCCTCCTCTCACCCCAGGGGCGGTTCCAGCGCAATCGCTGGTTGGTGCTCGCCGTGGCGGTCATCCTCCAGGTGCTGTTGGTGTTGGCGATGTACTTCACCGACTCCACCGTCCATCCCCTCGCTCCCCTGGGCGCCGGCGTGGTGTTCATCTCCGTGTTGGCGGCCGGGCTCAGCGGCGTTCTGGTGGGACTACTCGTCGTCCTGGCGGGGGTAGTCGCCTCGTTCCTCCTTCTGGCCGACTTCAGCACGGTCGCGGCGGCGGCGAACGCGATCGTCTCGGCAGTCGCGTGGTGCGCCGCGGCGCTGGTCACCGGCCTGGTGGTGAGCCACCTGCGCAGCCAGCTCTCCCGGCGCGAGGCCGCTCTGGAGCAGTCGCTCAGCCACTCCTTGGCGGCCAAACGGCAGCTGGAACGGATCCTGGAGTTCACCCCCAATTTCCACGAAGGCGAGACGCCGGCCGAGGTGGCTCAGGCTATCTGCGAGACGGCCGTCGAGACCTTCGGCTCCGACGGGGCGCGCCTGTACGCCATCAAGGACGACATGCTGGAGATCCTCGCCCTCACCAAGCCCACAGGCAAGATCGTGCCCGGCTTGACCATACCGATCACTCAATTCCCCAACGTCGAGCAGATGTTCGCCAAGCACCGGCCGGACTACGCTCGGGACGTCCGCGCCATGGACGTCAAGGAGAAGGCGCTCAAGATCCTGGACGATCTACGCATCGCCTCAGTCATCCGGCTGCCCATCTTCAGCCCCAAGGAACCGTCCGGCGTGCTCACCCTGGGCTGGACACACCCTATCGAGCGGCCTTCGGACGAACTCCTCGCCATCATGCAGCGGTTTGCCGACCAGGCGGGCATGGCCTGGCAGAACGCGCTGCGCTTGGAAGCCCAGAGGCGGGCCGACAGACTGTACGAGACGTTGGAGCGCGTGGTGGCCCTGGCGCCCACGTTCCACATCACCGGCACCCGGGAGGAGGTGGCCGAAGCCATCTGCGAGGCCGCCGTCATGACCTTCGAGTGTGAGCGGGCGTCGCTCTATAGAGTGGAAGGCGACCGCATGACGTTGCTGGACTGCGTCCCCCCGCTGAAGCCGCTCTCCCCCGGGCGCACCTTCCCACTCTCCGACGACATGCCGTTGGTACGAGAGATGCGCCATCGCAAGCCCACCTTCATCCCCGACCTCAGCGACCCCACCCGCTCCGCACGGCCCTGGACCGCAGATGTGATGGCCGCCATCGAGACCCGTTCGGCGCTCTACGTGCCGCTCCGTTTCGACGAGCGAGGCCCGCAGAACCTGCTGGTGCTGAACTGGGACGAGAGCCGTCAGCCGCCGGACGAGACGTTCCTGGTGGTGGTGGAGCGCTTCGCCGACCAGGTGGCGCTCGCCCTATCCAACGCATCGGCCGAACGCCTGCACGCCAGGCTCGAGGCCAGTCTGCTGCCCACGGCGCCGGTAGAACACCCCTTCGCCTACGTGCTCACCCGTTATCAGACCGGTGAGCAGCGTTTGCGCTTGGGAGGTGACTTCGTGGGCTCGACGGTGGTGGGCGATCACGATCTCCGCTTCATCATCGGCGACGTGAGCGGTCACGGCCCCGACGCGGCCGCGTTGGGAGCCACGCTCCGTTCCACCTGGAAGGCGCTCGCCCTGGCAGGCGTGAGCACGTCCGAGACGGTGGGCGTCATGCGCAAGATGCTTCTGGCGGAACGAAGGCAGTCCGGCATCTTCGCGACGATCGTAGCGGGCCGCATCGACTTCAGGGGGCAGACCATCTCGTTGGTGAACGCCGGCCACCAGCCTCCCCTGCTCATCGCCAGGCAGGTGATCTCCCTCGACACCAGACCGGTGCTCCCCCTCGGCGTCGGAGTGGGAGACGCCCCGATGGAGACGGAGTTTCCCCTGCCCAAGCGTTGGAGTCTCTTCTGCTACACCGACGGGCTCACCGACATCCGTCTGGCGCCGGGCTCTTCCCAGCGCTATGGCGAGGACCGGCTGAGAGAACGCCTTGCCCCGTGGACGAAGCGCCGCCCCGGCGGCCCCGAACTCGACTCGCTCATGAAGGAGATCGAGACGGCAAGCGGTGGCCGCTTTGCCGACGACGTCGCCATCCTACTGATCTCCACCAAGGACGAGGACGCCGCGCAGCCGGTGTGTTAGGCTTTGAGGCCGATGAAGACCTCTCCCCGCAGCAGCGTGCTCATAGATCTGGCCGCGATCCGCCACAACGTGGCGCACCTACTAACCCTTCT
>JAFGIH010000523.1 GCA_016929985.1 Thermoleophilia bacterium
CACGCCCCTACCGTCTACTTCCCGTTGATAGTCCCCGAGGCGCTCATGATCGAGCCGACCGAGACCGAAGATCTGCGGACCCTCGAGGAGTTCGCGAAGGTGATGGAAAAGATCGATAGAGAGTTGCGCGAGGAACCACACTTGGTCCGCGAGGCCCCTCGCTCCACGCCGGTACGTAGACCCGACGAGACGGCCGCAGCACGGCATCCCGTGCTGCGCTGGCACCCGGCAGACGAGGAAGACCGCCCGAGCCGGGTTTAGACTGCCGCGACCGGGGTAGAAGAAGCAGGTCGCTGGTCAATCCCAGTCTGGTGCGGGACCTATGGATGTACGAGCAAGCAGTCTAAGAGACGCTCCTCTCGTCGAGGTGAGGGGGGAGATCGATCACGGCACGTGCGAAGATCTCAACGCAGCTCTTTGTACTGTTCTCGACGCAGGCAGCGAGATCGTCTTGATAGATCTGGATCAAGTCGGCTACATTGACAGCGGTGGCCTGTCCGTACTCTTCTCCGCGCTCAAACGCTTGGGCCCCGACGGGTGGCTCGGGCTTGTCCGGCCCAACGCGAACGTGCGGCGTCTCTTTGAACTCGTCGGTCTCTGCGCCGATCCAAACGTACGGATCTTCGAAGACCGGGTGGCCGCAGAAGCGGCCCTCATGGGCAGGACAGGGGCGGCATGAGTCTGCCGAGCGACGGGTTCTGTCGGGCCATCGAGATCCGATCCGAGGCGTGTCGCTTGATTGAAGTACGTAGGTTCGTCGAGGAAGTGGCCACAGAGGTGGCCCTCGATAGTGAGCGGGTGTTCGATCTCAAGGTAGCGGTCTCTGAAGCGTGCGCAAACGTCGTGGAGCATTCGGGGTGCGCATCGGTGCCCCTTGAGGTGAGGGCGCACGTGCACGCTGAACGTCTGACCTTCTCCATCACCGACAGAGGGTGCTTCAGGCCCCCCAACCCGTCCCGGCAGGCCTATGGCAACCGAGGTCTGGGCCTACCCCTGATGGTCGCCCTCATGGACGAGGTCAGCTTCGTCCGCTCGCCCGACGGCGGCACCCGCGTCAGCCTGTCGGTGCTTCTGAACGCACGCTGAGGAGATCCTCCCCGCCCGCGAGGATCGTCCCGATCACGGCGGCCGCCGGCGTCCCCCGCGTCACCAGTTCTCGGACGACCGCCTGCACCGATCGTGCCGGCACTGACAGCAGCAAACCTCCAGAAGTCTGGGCGTCGGCGCACAGCAGGCGCTGCCAGGGCTCCAAAGCCGTGCCGAAGACGGTCCACGGCTGTACGTATTCCAGATTGCGCTGTGTGCCGCCAGGCGCTACGCCGGCCTGCACCAATTCCGCCGCTCCAAGCAGCAGAGGCAACCGGTCGAACCACAACTCGGCCGTGACGCCGCTCGCCCGGCACATCTCGGTGAGGTGCCCCAACAGCCCGAACCCGGTGATGTCGGTGAGCGCGCGCACGCCGTGCGCGCGCGCCACCTCGGCGCCGTCTTTGTTGAGTGCGACCATGGAGTCCGTGGCGGCCGCGATGACCTCAGCTGATGCTTTGCCCAGCTTGATGGCGGTAGCCACAATACCGGTGCCGATGGGCTTGGTGAGGACGAGCAGATCGCTGGGGGCCGCGCCGGCGTTGGTAAGTTGCTCCCCGGGCCTCACGACCCCGGTGACCGCCAGGCCGTACTTGGGCTCGGGGTCGTCGATGGTGTGACCACCGACGATGGTGACACCGGCAAGCCTGGCCGTCTCCGCACCTCCCTGCAGTATCCGGCCCAGGTACTCCAGCGGCAGCGTCCCGTTGGGGAAGCCCACCATGTTGAGAGCCGTGACCGGCCGCGCTCCCATGGCGTAGATATCGGAGAAGGCGTTGGCCGCGGCTATCCGCCCGAAGTCGAAGGGGTCATCAACCACCGGGGTGAAGAAGTCCACCGTCTGCACCAGAGCCAGTTCGTCGGTGAGCTGATACACGGCCGCGTCATCAAGGGTATCCGACCCTACCAACAGAGCCGGATCGACGACCGGCGGCAGCATCTGCATGACTTGCCCCAAGTCCTTAGGGCCGAGTTTGCACGCTCAGCCGGAGCCGTGCGAGAGCGTGGTCAGCCTTGGGATCTCGTCCACCGATCGTCACCTCCTTCCATGGGCGCGAGAGCGAACCAGGCTGCTGAAGAAGGACGCTTGGCCGCTAGGGCTTCGTTCTTCGGCAGCCTCCATCGGCCGTCACTTCCTCAAGACCGCCCGCAAGACACGTTTGGGATCGGCGGCCAGCAGCCTCACCAGCCACACGAACAAGCCCAGCGCCAGCACAGCCAACCCCAGAGCCGTGGCATCGGCGCTGACCTCGAAGAACGGGCCGCCCTCCTGCGCGTAGGCGATGACATGGTCGACCAACCACATGAGTGTGGCGCCCCAGTAGATGAGGCTGAGGAAGCCGAGTTTGTACCTATCGCGGGGAGCATCGACATACCACAGAGCACTTACGACCAAAGCCGCCAGCGCCGTAGCGAGAAGCCACATCACTCGCCTCCGGCCACGGCCTCTGACTCGACCTCACCGGGGCCTGCGGTCCTACCCCTACGTTCGACAAGCTCAGCGACCCCGACCATGATGCCCCATGCGGCAAAGATGACGGCCGTCATGGTGAGGCCGTATGTCAGTATCTCCCAAAGCATCGGGCCCACAGCGCCCGGGGTCTCTATGGCCGTCAAGAAGGGTGGCCGGGGTACCACCTCTCCGTGCCACACGTGCTCCAAGGCCAGTAGCGCGGTGCCGCCCCACAGCATGGTGTTCAGCCAGCGCAGCCTCTGGGTCCACTTGCACGCGGTCTTCCCGCCTTGCGTACCTGCCGCGGCACCCTCTCTGTTCTTCACGACCTTCTGCACAACGGTCGTCACCACGGCCGCCGCTGCGGGCGCAACAAAACATGCCATGCGTCTACTCCTCCTTCTGAGGGACTGTCAAACCGGCGACTGCAACCAGTCG
>JAFGIH010000524.1 GCA_016929985.1 Thermoleophilia bacterium
GCGCGTAGTGGATCTCCTTGTTCCTGGCACGTTCCTGAGCCTCTACTCTGAGCTCCTCGTAGTGATCGACGGTACAGTACTTGGGCGGGTAGTGGTCTGCCCCCAGGAGCGACTTGGAGATGGTCGAGCGGGCCTGGAGCCATCCCTTGCGGCGCAGCGTGAGATGCACCAGGTCGATATGGCCCCAGGACCCCCCGGCAGGACACCGCCATGTCTCGGGCCCGGACTGGACGATCTTCCAGTCATCGATGGTCCACTCCCCGAGGCTCGCGCCCCCGATCACCGCCTCGAGGTCCGTGCCTTTGGCCTGCTCCCCACCGCGGCAGACCGCGGTGGCCATGGCGTAGTCGGCGTTGATGTCCTCCGTCGAGGCGAAGGACACGGCCGTCATGCCGCCAACCAGGCAGTTGGCTCCGGTGAGGTCGGCGAACAGGGGCGTGCTCATGCCTCTAGAGTTCCTCGGAGAGCGTCGTCACCTTTTCCCACACGACGGCGCCGTCGAGCTTGTACTGCGGCAGTATGGTGGCCACCTGCTGTTCGATGACTCCCGTGTAGCCGCCGGCGGATCCGGAGGACCCGGCTTCTACCGTCGGCTCCGTGTTGACTCTCTCCGTAACCTCGGTGGTTTTGTCGGTGTTGCCGGCGTAGGTGACTGGAGTCCCGGAGACGTCCGGCAGTTTCTCCACGCTGGCCTTGGCGGTCTTGCGTATCCCGTGAACAGGCATGATGTCGAACCTCCTACTTGAGTGCGGTTGATATGGTCGCCGCGTAGTGGGTCCAGTCGCTGCGGCTGGCGACCCACCGGGCGCCTTGGTCTGTCAGGTCCTTCCGCCATGCCGGGTCGGCCAGCAGGCGATCGAGGGTCTCGGGCCATTCGGTCGCAGGAGCAGCCGCGGTGCCGGGCGGCACCTGCTCTCTGGTGCTGAGGCTCGGGATACCGATCGCGGCCGCTCGGAGCAGCGGGACGTCGCTCACGGTCTCGGCATATGCGCCCGCTTGATAGCACTCCAGGCTGACCAGGCAGCGGGCCAGAAGGTCGCGGTAGTAGCGGCAGACGCCGTCGGCATCCTTCGAGATGTCGTCGGCGAACCAGGCACCCAGTTTGGTCGCTTCGGCGCGCCTGGCCTCGCCGGAGAGACCTGCGACCAGAGGCCGGTGATGGGCAAACTGGATGTGCCAGGAGCGAAGCCCTTTCGCGAGCTGCGCTCCCACGGCCGGGGCCACGGCCTCAAAGCCGCGCTTCTGGCGACCGTCCGACCACCAGCCGATGATGTTCTCCGCCTGCCCCTCGGGCCGCGTCCACCCCGTGAGGGGGAAGACTGTCTCGAGGGTCGCGGTGTGGCCGTAGGGGCCGTAGACGGCCTCGAGGCCCGGGTGGGCCACCACGATCAGGCGCGCCCGGTCCATCGTCTCTCGGGCGGCCTCCAGGCGCGTCGCGTGGTACTCGCGGTCCTGCTCTTGCCGTCTCCAGATGTCCTCTGCGAAGTCCACCACGACGGGCTTGCCGAGCCTCGTGGCGAAGTCCGCCAGATGGACGGCGGCCGGGCTGGTGGGCTCGTAAATCCAGAGCGCATCGGATACGCGGAGCATCTGCTCGGTGTTGGGTGATCCCACGACCGAGGCCCGGCCGAAGCGGCGGGCCGGTAGCAGAACGCGCCAGTACGCCTCGGGTGTGTCACCGGGGTAGTCGCGGGTGCTCTCGCATCCTGCGACGAAGAGGATCTTCACGAGAGGCCGGCGTGCCCGGCTCGCAGCAGGACCTGCCAGTGGTCGGCCAACGGGACCGTCACCGTGGCGCTCTCTCCCGGGCGCAGGACGCCTTTGCCTTTGTCGTAGGTGTAGACGCCGGAGCCGGTGTAGGTGATCGTGGCGGTCTCTTTCTTTCGGGCCATGTTCGCCTCCTACGAGAGCGTCCGGTCTTCCTTGCTCTGGATCCTGAGATCGTCGCCGTTGGTGCCGCCGGCGATCGCGACGCTGGTCACGGTGGCGAACTTGTCGGCGGCAGTCCCCACGTCGGCCTTCGTCCCCACGACCGACTCTGCCGGGATCTCGGTCGAAGCCTTCTCGAGCTCGTCTCCGTTGGCGTCCGTGCCGGTGACGGTCACGGTGATGGCGGCGGCCCCCAGGGTTTGGTTGATGACCTCCACCTCGAGCTGTGCCCCGCCGTAGAGCGACGTGTCGATCTCGCCCTCGGTATCGGGGTCTTCGGTCCAGGTGCCTGCCCCGCTCCCGGTGGCGGCGAAGGTCCCCATGGTGGTGATGGGCGGGAAGGTGTTCGCGGCCAGGATCTGGAGGTTGCCAGCGCGCTTCCAGTAGTGATGGACGCGCAGGCCGGCGTTCGTGAGCAGGGTGTTGACGTCGCTCCCCAGGTGGCTGGTCACGGCGGCGTTGAAGCGCGAGAACATGGACTGGATGGCGTTCTCCCGCTCCACCTCAGCCAGGAGCGCGATGGCCACGTCGATGAAGTCGGCCGTGACCTCGGCCTCGTCATCCTCGCTGAGCGCCGTGATGGCGTTGCGGAAGGCGGCCGCGTAGTAGGCGCCGGTGGACTCGGTCGCCTCGGCGCCTTTGGCGGTGAGCAGTACCTGGATCACTTGCGAGAGGATGTCGGTCCAGGTGATGTATTCGTTGGCCGTCATGGTGCGCTGGCTCATGGATGCCTCCCGTACTGGATTGCTCTAAAGTTGCACTGGCGTTGCCGATAACCGACAGAAAGGAGGGAATTGTGACTGACGTGTATGACAGATGCCCTGTGTGTGGCCGTCTTGTTATGCGTGGCCAGGCCTGTCTCTATTGCTCCGGGGAGCGGTCATCTGGCCCTCTCCCGACCAGGAATCCTCCGGAACCACTACCGTTGACTAGACGCCACGCCTGGTATTACACACCAGCCGGGTTGATCGTCGGCATAGTGGCAACGCTGGTCGGCGCTTGGGTTGTGGTCACCGCCTTGCACCAGAGCTTCGGGGTGGGTTACGGCATCATGGTGGCCATGGCTGCGGTGATCATTGTGGTTGCGGGATCCTTGCTGCACCGGAGACTTGGCAGGAACGGGACCGGTTCAGCGCCCGAATATACGATGGCCCACTACGAGCGAGTATCGGCCGGAATGACAGCCGACGAAGTTGTGCGGATCATGGGTGGGCCGGGAGCAGAGATATCTCGTCTTGGCACGGGCGTTGATTCGACGGCAACCATTGGGTGGTTAAACAAAGACGGTTCCTTCCTCCGTGTCGTCTATCGAGGCGGTGTTGTGGCGGGCAAGGAACAGAGTGGGCTTCGATCGGAAGAGACCTAATAGTTTGACTCTGCGTGCGCGCTGGCGTCGGGTTGGACGCCGCCATCGGTCCTGTCGTATATGTTGACCTCGACCATCGTCGCTCCGCCTTGCTTGTACGTTTTTGTTTGGTTTTCGAGAAACCACTGCTTCAGCCCCTCATAGGTGTATGGCTCAGCATGAAAGCCACCACCAGGCAGATCGACCATCGTAGTGAAGCCCTCGCCTTTGGCCTTGAACGACTCAAGATCGGACCTTGTCGCAGACGCGCCGAGCGTTTTGGTGTCCAGGAGCCAGCTCTGAAATAGAGCGTCTATATGCTTCTGCAGTCCTTCGGTGTTCCAATCGTAGTTGTCTGCAGTTTCGGTGGACTCCCCGAAAATTGCACTACCGATGGCCCCCCTGTTCAGCCGGGTCGCCTCTATCAGTTCGTCCCACCAGCCCGGTCCGCCTTCTGCATCCTGAATGGAGCCGAGCATCCGCGTGTACTTGTTCTCGTGGTAGTCCTCATCGTTGCGTATGCCCTTGATGAGCTCGTTAATGGCATCCGCGATGATGGGCAAGGCGGCCGCTACTGCGCCGGCCTTCATGGCCAAGTTGCCCATACCTGTCGTCATATCGTCAAGCCCATCGTTGGCGGTTACGGAGGCGGTCTGAACTTGAATGGCAGACTCAGTGGAGGTGACACCCAGTTCTGTAACGGCCTTTCGCAGGGCGTTGATGCCAATCACGGCACCGCCGAGTCCAACAGCTATCCCTCCGCCTAGCGCTATCCAGGTACCGGCCTGCAGGAGGGGCTCGGGGATGTTCGCGATGAAGTTCGCGACGCCCTGCGCGATGGGGAGGATCGCTTCCCCCACGCTCGCCATAGCATCATCCATGCTTTCGCGGAATTTCTGCATCGCCCGGCTGGCATCGTCCTGGGTCTCAGCCGCCTTGCCGTTGATATCCGCCGTCTGCTCCATGATGGCGTTGTAGCGGGCCTGGGCCATCTGGGCTGGCGTGATGGCGTCTTCCATAGCCTTGAAGCCCCGGTTGACCCCCAGGCTGAGCACGTAGGCTTCGTCCAGGCGGATCCCAAAGTCGAGCAGTGCGGTGGATGTCCCCTGGAGCCCGCTCGCCACGGCTCTGGCGAC
>JAFGIH010000525.1 GCA_016929985.1 Thermoleophilia bacterium
TGTTGGTGCTGGCCATGCTGCTGGTGCCTGCCCTCCAGGGCGGCGACGGTGCCGATGAGGCTCCGGCCGGGGAGGATCTCCGGCGCCTGGGCTTCGTGGATGGGAGCGGACTCTTCGCCGGTCTCGAGGGGGAGAACGGCCCCATAGGCTACGAGTCGCTCGCCACCGGTCTGGAAGCCGTGGCTGCCGGCACGATCGACACGCTCTATGTGATCCCCGCGGATTATCTGCAGTCAGGCTCGGTGGAACAGTACGCCCAGTTCCAGGGGCGGTTCCCCTCCAATCCCGGCGACGAAGCCGTCTTCCGTGCTCTCTTGACGCACGCTCTCGTGCCCGGACAGGTAGATCCCCTGGTGACCGCCCGTATCCTTGCTCCGGCGGAGTTCGAGAACTTCCGTGTGGAGGACGACGGCACGCTGGCCGACCTGACCCCCTTGGCTGAGGAGGTGGGCGGGATGCTGGTGCCCATACTGTTCGCCGCTCTGCTGGGGACGGGTCTGGCGGTGGGCTTCAGCTACATGATGCAGAGCGTGGCCGAAGAGAAAGAAAGCCGGCTGGTCGAAGTGGTGATCACCTCGGCCTCGCCACTCTCCATCATGGGGGGCAAGCTCCTCGCGCTGGTCACGGTGGGCTTGGTGCAGGCGGCGGTGTGGATCATCGCCGCGGCGCTCACGGTACCGGTGATGCTCTCGGAGATCACCGGCGGCGCCGGCCTTGTGATACCGGCGGGTCTGTGGGTGACGATCATTGCGAGCTTCGTGGTGGGGTACCTGCTCACGGCCACTTTGGCCATCTTCGTGGCCGCGGTAGCTCCGTCGACCCGCGAGGCCGGACGGCTGGGCGGCTGGATCCCTGTGCTGGGCTTCGCTCCCTTCTGGTTCTCGGGGCTGCTGATGGTCCAGCCGGATGGGCTGGCCGCGGAGCTTCTCTCGTACATCCCCCTGTTTGCGCCCACCGGAGTGTTGCTGCGGATCAGCGCCGGCGGAGACATGGCCGCCTGGCAGATAGCGGCTGCTCTTGCGGGAGTAGCGGCGCTGTCTCTCGTTGTGCTCTGGATGTCGGCCCGCGTGTTCCGGGCGGCCATCTTCATGCGTGGTCAGAACTTCAGCCGGCACAATCTGTGGGCCGCTCTGCGGGGCTAGCGCCGCAGAGCCGGCGCCGCGGCCGGCCGCCGGCCGGGGCCGGCGTGGCGGGTCTCAGTCGGCAGCGACAGCGGCTGCTTCCCGACCTACGTGCCTCCCGTGCAGTAGGTGGTAGAGGACCAGCGATACCACCGCGAGACCGCCCATCACACCGTACATCCCCCTGTATCCGGTCCAGGGGATGAGTAGGCCGCACAGCAGGGGCCCCAGTCCTAACCCCGTGTCACCGAAGATGTAGAAGGTGGAGGTGGCCTGTCCCATCCGGTGCATGGGAGTGATCTTGACGGTGATCGCACGCCCGCAGGACTGGATGGCTCCGAACCCCAAGCCCAGCACAGCCGCCGCCAGCAGGAGCAACACGGCGTGGTAGGCCAGAGCCAGGATGGCCATGCCGACGGCGAATATCAGAATCCCCGGGTACATCACGGAGTTCTCGCCCTTGGCGTCGAATCGCCGCCCGATTGGGGGCCGGGTGAAGAAGATCACGACCGCATAGACGATGAAGAACACGCCGGCCGCGGTCGTCAGCCGGATCTTCTCGGAGTAGAGGGCCATGAACGACGAGATGCTCGAGTAGCAGAGGTACGACATCATGATGGCGACGCATACCGGCACGGCTTTGGGCTCGATGAAGGTACGGAGCCCGAAACCCCTGGTCTCGAGGAGTTGCTCCGCGGTGAGTTCGAGGTCCTTGACCCCCAGGAAGGGCACCGCCGCGAGGGCGACCGCTGAGACGGCGGAGGCGGTGATGATGATGGCGTTGAAGCCGCTATGCTCGAGGAGCAGTAGGCCGATGAACGGGCCGATTGCCGTGGACAGGGTCTGGCCTAGGGTGAAGTAGCCGATGCCCTCTCCGTAGCGCTCCCGGGGTATCACGCCGGCGATGATGGTGCCCGTGGCCATCATGCCCGCCGCGTGGGCGGCGCCGTGGAGGAAGCGGATGAGGAGGAGCATGCCGATGCTGTTGGCGGCGAAGTAGACCAGAACCATGGCTAGGTTCAGAAACGAGCCGATGTAGAGGAGCCTTATCTGGCCGATGTGGTGCACCGACCTGCCCAGAAACGGCCGGGTGACGAAGGCGCCGATGATGAAGATGCTGGCCGCGAGCCCCGCCACGGGAGGAGAGGCGTCGAAGCGGTCGGTGGCGACCTTCGACATGACGATCATGAGCAGCAGGAAACACAGCGAGCCTAGGAGGTTCGTGATCGAGATGACTATGAAGCTTCTGGTCCAGAGGCTGCGCGGGGGAGTAGCGCCGGACTCGTCGGCGGTGTCAGCGTGGCTCGCGGTGTCGCCCGCGCTGTCGGCCAGGTCGCCGGTCGGATCGCCGGCCGGGTGGTCGCCCACGCCGCCGCCCACGCCGTCGCTCATGCCGCCGCCGTGCCCGCTCAGATCGCTCTCTCTGTCCATGCCGCTATCGTCGCTCACGCTGCTGTCGTCACCCACGCTGCAGGTCCCCAGTCACTCTGCTTGCTTGGGACCGGCCGGCCCCAGGAGGATTCTACACCCCGGGCGCCCGGCAGGCGCCGGAGTGGTCGGGACCGACCACACGAGCTACGCGGGTCTGGTGTCTGCTACTGGGACGCGTGCTTGGCCAGCCATGCCAGGGCCTCCGCTGCCGCAGGCTGGGGGTCTCCCTCGAAAAGTGTGACCTTCTTCTCCTGCAGGCCTCCGCTCATGAGCAGACGTATCCGTTCCACGGCCGGGAGATTGCTGCTGGGGACAAGAATGGGTCTTCTCCTCGGTTTGGGCGGCAGGAAGGCGATGATGCTGCTTGGATCCTTGAGGCTTGGCGGATCGAATGCAGCACCGAGCACGTGCACGACTCTCTCGGATATCAAACCCCGGAAGAATTCGCTGCCTCATGGAGCGCAGCATGAAGAAGTCCGCTAGGATAAAGGCAAACCGGCGGTCCTAACATTCAAGGACGTACTGCGAAGGGGGCCGGACCAGGTGTTCGCCCAGGACGTGCACGACTTCCTCGGGCAGCACGGGACGGAGGTGGCCGGGTTCTGTTGGACAGCCCAGACGAGTTCTTAGGTGATTCTCCTGCTCATCAGGCTGCTTGTTCTTCCTTATGTAA
>JAFGIH010000526.1 GCA_016929985.1 Thermoleophilia bacterium
CCCCGGCTCTCGAGCTCGTCGATCTCGGCGCGAAGCACGGTGGGGTCGATGACCACCCCGTTGCCGATGATGGCCACCAAGTCGCCGTTGAAGATGCCCGATGGCACCAGATGCAGGGCGAACTTGCCGTATTTGTTATCCACCGTGTGACCGGCGTTGTTGCCGCCCTGATAGCGGACGACGATATGAGCCTGCTCACACAGCAGGTCGGTTACTTTGCCTTTGCCTTCGTCGCCCCACTGGGCGCCAACTACTACGAGAACCGGCACGATGCCTCCTGATCGATCTCGACCCTGGGACTCACCCCGACACCGGGCGATGATCCGCCGGGGTCACGGACGACTGCCGCGCACCGCATAGTTTACACTAGGCCACTCCCCGGCCGCGTTCCTGGTCGCCCGCGGGCGCCGGCTCGGGGCCGCCGGCGGGCGCCGTAGGCAGGCCCGTGCGGTGCAGCGGGAACTGGTAGTCGAGAGCACCCGAGTCGCAGGCCTTGACACACTTCAGGCAGCGGATGCACTCAGGGCTGTTCGCCTCCCTGAGCACGTCGAGCTCCACCGGACAAGCGCGGCTGCAGCTGCCACACGAGAGGCACCTGGAATGATCCACCCTCAGGCGGAGCAGGCTCACCCTGTTGAACAGACCCAGGAGCGCCCCCAACGGACAGATGGTGCGGCAGAACGGCCGGTGACTCACGATCATCCAGAGCAGAAACAGCACGAGCAGCGCCACCTTCCATACGAAAAGCAGCCCCACCATCCCCCGGATGCCGGCATTGGCGGCCACCAGCGGGATGCCGGCCTCCAGCGTGCCCGCCGGGCAGATCCACTTGCAGAACCAGGTCTCGCCGAACCCCACGGCGTTCAGCACCACAGCCGGCAACACGATGACGGTGAGCACCAGCACGACGTACTTCAGATAGCGCAGGATCTTGGGTATGCGGAGCTTGGGCCCCGGGATCTTGTGGAGCCACTCCTGCAGAAGCCCGAAGGGACAGAACCACCCGCAGGGGAAGCGGCCCACCAGGCTACCGACGACGCCGATGGACCCCAGCGTGTACAAACCAAGCCGCAGCTCGCCGATGGAGAGCCGGTAGCGGATCCCAGCGACGGAATGTTGGAGCGAACCGATGGGGCAGGCCCCCAGCGCGGAGGGGCACGAATAGCAATTGAGCACCGGTACGCAGACGCCCTTGGAGCGGAGCTGGACGATAGACCCGGTGAAGAAGTTGGGGATCACGGGATTAAGCACGATGGCGCTCAGTACCTGGACCCAGCAACGCCGGGTGACTCTGCGCAGTCCGGTGCGGAGCGCGGCGATCGCGGCCATCTACCCGATCCCGATGCAGCTCAGACAGATGGTGATGGCGTTGGCGAGCACCGTGCCGAACTCGTCAAAGCACAGCCCGGCTATCAGCAGCCCGGCGAAGACGGCCAGCGAGACCCAGGTGGCGTAACGTCGCCCGCGCCCGTGTTTGAGCCGCCCGGCGCTCATACTGCCACGTTTGAGCCGCTTTGCGCTCATACGCCGCGTTTGAGCCGCTTTGCGCTCATACGCCGACCGCCTGCCCCGCCACCAGCCCGGATGCCGACGCCTGCACCAGACCCCGCGTCACCCCGGCCCCATCTCCGATGGCGTACAAGCCGGCAACCGGGGTCTGCAGACTCGCATCAAGAGCAAGCCGTGACGAGTAGAACTTCACCTCCGCCCCGTAGAGCAGCGTGTCGCGGCCGGCGATGCCCGGGAGCATCCCCTCCAGAGCGTCAAGCATGTCTATCAGGTCGCGCAGATGCCGGTACGGCAAGGCGAAGCTGAGATCGCCGGGAGTAGCGGCGCGCAGCGTGGGTCGCACCACGCTGCGCGCCAGTCTCTCGGGCGTGGTGCGATGCCCCGCCCGCAGATCGCCGAGACGCTGCACCAGGGTGTCTTTGCCCAGCATGTTGGCCAGCCGGGCGATGGACTTCCCGTACTCGATGGGCTCCTTGAAAGGCTCGGTGAAGCGGGTGGATACGAGCAGCGCGAAGTTGGTGTTCGCGGTCTTGAGGCCGGCATCGGCGTAGCTGTGACCGTTCACGGTCACCGCGTCGCCCCAGCTCTCGGTGCAGACCACGCCCCGCGGGTTCATGCAGAAGGTGCGCACCTGGTCTTCGAAGTGCCTCGAGGTGTAGAGCAGCTTCGGCTCGTAGAGCACGTCGGTGATGGCGTCGGTGACCACGGCCGCGACCTCCACCCGTACCCCGATGTCCACGGCGTTGCTGACCAAGGGTATCCCCAGCCGCTGCGCTTCGGCGCTGAGCCAAGCCGAGCCTTCTCGCCCGGGAGCCACGATCACCCTCGGGCTTTCGTAGATGTCGCCGGCAGCCGTTTCGACCCCGGTCACCCGGACCGCCCCCGGCAGCGGCCGGTGGTCGCCGGCCCTGCGCGACGGCCGTGCGCCGGTCTCCTCTGTCAGGATCTTGGTCACTAAGACGCCGGTGGCCACGTCGACCTTGCCTTCCAACTCCGCCCGCATGGCGGCCAGCACCTGCCCCGCCCTCTCGGTGCCCAGATGCCGCACCGGCGAGCGGACCAACCGCAGACCCTGCCGAGCCGCGACGTCCGACCAGTGGTCGAAGGCGTCCGGATCGTCACCGTAGAGCTTGTCGGGAGCCCCGAAATCGCGATAGATACGATCCACGGCGGCGATCAGCTCGTCCATGGCGGTGGAGCCCACGTACTCACCCAGCCGGCCCCCGACCTCGGCGGTCAGGGTGAGCTTGCCGTCGGAGAAGGCGCCCGCCCCTCCCCAACCCGTGGTGATGTCGCAGGGAGAGCAGTGCGCACACGAGCCATTCTCCCGGGCCGGGCAGCGGCGCTTGGAGATATCGGCCCCCTGCTCGAGGAGGAGGACCCGGAGAGACGAGCGGCGCGCCAATTCCAGAGCGGCGAAGATGCCGGCCGGTCCGCCACCCACGATGACCACGTCGTAGCGATGGTCTGCCCGGATCTGCATGGCCTGTCGCTGCACCGGCATCGGTCGGACGCTACCCGGTGAGGTGGTGCTTGTCGAGGTCGGAGAACCGCGTGTAGTTCTCCGCGAAGGCCAGCGAGCACTCGCCGATGGGCCCGTTGCGCTGCTTGCCGATGATGATGTCGGCCTCGCCCTTCTTCTCGGAACCCTGACGGTTGTAGACCTCATCACGGTAGATGAACAGCACCAGGTCGGCGTCCTGCTCCAGGGAGCCCGATTCGCGGAGGTCAGAGAGCAACGGCTTGTTACCGGCACGCGACTCCACCTGCCGCGAGAGCTGCGACAGAGCCAGCACGGGCACGTCCAGCTCGCGGGCCAGGATCTTGAGGCC
>JAFGIH010000527.1 GCA_016929985.1 Thermoleophilia bacterium
AACCAGTAGCGTTTTATCCATGGTGCACCCCGCGTGTAGCGAGAGCAAGCAGGCTGGGCGAGCGACGTGCGGGTGAGCGCGATGGGTGCACGTGGATAAAACGCGGTTGAACGGAGCCGCGCGCTGTGGCAGCGAGGTTGCTCTATGGGGATTGTTCGCGAGCGTCGAGCGGATCTAGAGGTGTCGGAGCGGCCCTGCGTTGAGCCGACCGGGAGCAGAGCTGTGCCCGAGGGCCGCAGGAAGACGGAGGGCGGGAGGGAAGAGGCGCCGGAGGCGCAGAGGGCACCCGGACCGGAGGCGGGTATGGACAGCTACCGCCCTGGGCGGCAAGGAGGAGAGTCCGGGTGGCCTGGGCGGTGCAGGTGGAGTGGCTCATGAGGTATTGAAGGCCTTCGGCGCAGCATCAGCCGGGAGAGCGGGAAGCTGGGCGAGGCGGACCAAGTGCCCCTGCCGACAGCGTGGGCAGCGGGTGATGTCCAGGCCCGTGATTCTGAGCATCATCTCTGCCACAGTCTGCGCGGGAGGCTCGGGGGCATCGGCGAGCGGACTATCAGCGAGCTGTTGGCGGATACGCGTGAGGTTGTCGGCCTTGCAGGGATTGGCGAGGAACCCGAAGTGGCGGATCTTCATGAAGCCGGGGGGCAGCAGGTGCAACAGGAATCGGCGGATGAACTCCTGAGCATCGAGGCTCATGTGCTTCTTGAGGTTGTGGTCGCGGCGGTCGCGGTAGCTGAAGCTGACACGGCCATCGTCGAGGGACAGGATACGATGATTGGAGATGGCGACGCGGTGGGTGTAGCGACCGAGGTAGTCCAGTACCTGCCGGGGAGCTGCAAAAGAGCGCTTGGCATAGACGATCCACGGCTTGTCTCGGAGGGAGTCCAGAAGAGGGGCGAACTGCTGCGGATTCTCCAGGGCAGAAGTGGAGCCGGCGAACAGCAGAGCGTTCTGCCGATAGCAGCGGTCCAAGAGGCTCAGGTACCGGGAACGGAAGGCCTTCGCGAGGGAGTGGGTGCGGAAGAGAAAGGACTCTCGGGCCGACTGCCAGGTGCCGTCTTGCCGGAGGACGCCGGCGGGGATCAGGCAGTGCAGGTGGAAGTGGTCGATGAGGGTCTGAGACCAAGTGTGCAACACAGCGAGGAAGCCGAGCTGACCCTCAAGGCGCCACCGCGGATCGTGAGCGAAGGCCTGGAGCGTGTCAGCAACCGCGTCGAAGAGCAGCGCGAGCAACGCACGCTTGTTGCAGAGCACGAGCGGGTTGAGCTCGTGGGGCAGGGTGAAGAGGAGGTGGAAGTATCCGACGGGCAGGAGGTCCTTCTGGCGTTCCTGGAGCCACCGTTCCTTGGCGAGGGTCTGGCACTTGGGGCAGTGACGGTTGCGACAGGAGTTGTAGCTGGGCAGCTCGTAGCCACAGGCATCGCAGCGATCCAGATGCCCGCCGAGGGCTGGAGTACGACAGCGTTCGATCAGCGACATGACCTTCGCCTGATCGGGCGAGAGGGGGTGCTGGGCTCGGTAGCGCTCCCCCCAGAGGCGGAAGACATCGGCTACCTCGAAGCGGGGCCGCCCGCCGCCAGGAACCGGGGCGGGCGGCCCTTGAGAACAGACTGCGTGCGCACAGGCACCGGAGAGCACGGAGATGTCCCGCTCAGCTGGCTACGAGAGAGAAGGAAGGCTGAGGGTATCCAGAGGGCTCAGCACCGTCGCGCGACGGTTGGTCGCGACGTGCAGGTAGCCTGCCGTAGTGCGCAGGCTGTTGTGGCCCATCCACTGCTTGATGGTCATGACGTCCACCCCGGCGTCCAGAAGATGGGTAGCAAAGGCGTGGCGAAGGGAATGGATGCCCCGTCCGTGGCTGATCCCGGCGGCCCGACGAGCCTTGGTGTAGAGCTTCTGAGCCGTCGAGATGGCGATGGGCCCGTTGTGATCGGGTCGGGCAAACAACCACTCTCCCGGGTGATAGGCCTTCCAGTACTGCCGGAGCTCCTCAAGGGAACGCTCGGCCAGGATGGTGTAGCGGTCCTTGCGACCCTTGCCCTGCTCGACTCTGATGAGCATGCGATCGCTCTCGATGTCCGTGGGCTTCAGCCGCACCACCTCGCTGACCCGCAGTCCCGCGGAGTAGGTGGTCATCAGAAGCGCCCGGTGTTTCAACGAGCCGGCGGCCTGCAGAAGACGCTGCACCTCCTGCAGACTCAGGATCTTGGGTCGCTGGGTCTGCCCGCGTCGCGGGGGGATGGAGAACTGCGTCTCGTTCCACTCCAAGACCTCTCCGTAGAAGACGCGCAGGGCAGCGCGAGCGACGTTCACCGAGCTCCAGGCAAGCTTCCGATCCTGGATGAGGTACAGCAGGTAGGCCTGAATCTCCGCGCTACTCAGCAGATCCGGAGATCGCCGATAGTGCCGCACCAGACCGACCATGGCCAGCAGGTAGGCCTCCTGGGTCTTCTCAGAGAAGCCCCGCAGCACCATGTGGTCACAGAAGCGCCTTCGTAGTACGCTCTTGCCATCGTTTTCCATACGATGCCTCCTCAAGTGTTTGGTCCCCGCGCACGGGGACCGGATCTGAGGAGGCATTCTACTCAAGAACATCGGGACTCACTTTCCCATGCACCGAATCGCCGACCGCATCTCCGCGCAGCGGTTACGTTCAACGTGCGGTTAAGCTGCGCGGCGGGGCGCAGGCGCGTCTGGCCTGTCTATCAGACCGCCGTGTCGGTACTCACCTCGCCGTCCGCGTCAGCTTCAACCGCTTGTTGGGCAGTCCACCGCTTGCACCGATCGGACTCGTGGTTTCGACCCGCCACTGCGCGACCGAGAGGGACCGGTCTCTCGACCTCTCCCGTCTCGGGCTGCGGATTCTCCGTCGCCGTCGCCATGGCTTGCGTCCGCCTATCGTCTTGGCCTATCCTACCACCGTGGCCACTGTCGTCGGAATCGATTCGGAGAAGATCGTAGAAGTCTGCCGCCGCCACGGGGTGACGTTCTTGGCCGTTTTCGGGTCGACTGCCAGGGGCGAGGCATCCCCAACGAGTGACGTCGACCTCCTTGTCAGGTTCTCGAGCCCCAAGAGCCTGCTGGACCTGGCCGGCATTGAGCGCGAGATCTCCGAGACGATCGGCCGGGAAGTGGATTTGGTGACGGAGGGCGCCATCAGTTCCCACCTCAGGGAGAGCATCCGGGCAGAGCTGAGGGTCTTGTATGGCAGTAGACCGTGACCCGCTCTATGTAGGCCACATTCTCGACGCGAGCAACCGGATCGGCGACTACACGACGGGCATGGATCGGTCATCGTTTCTCCGACAGCCGATGGTGCAGGACGCGGTCATGCGGCAGCTCGAGATCATCGGGGAGGCGGTGAAGCACCTCAGCGCCGAGTTCCGCGACCGCTACCCCGAGGTTCGTTGGCGAGACATCGCCAGAATGCGCGACAAGTTGATCCACGACTACTTCGGGGTCGACATAGAGGCGGTGTGGAAGACGGTCGAAGAGGATGTGCCACTGCTACGCGGATTCGTGCAGAGCATCCAGTCCGCTGGCGGCCAGCAACAGTGATCCGTTGTCGGCCCTCGGACGGGATCTGCGCAGCGGCACAGATCCCGAACGGATCATGACGCACGGTGAGGGGCCAACTCCGGACTGCCCAACGCCGAGTTGAGTTGCGGAACCGATTCAGAGGATAGTCTCCTGTAGCGTTGCCCAACCCGCCGAGGCACTTCCACAGCGAGGCTTCCGACAACTCCAACTCGATGTTCGGCTGCGCCCAGTCCCGGATCGGCGGGATCGCCCTACCGACTTCCGACCTTCGCTCCTCTCCTCACGCTCCGCCAGAACTCCACGTGCTTCTGCCCCTCTCCCCGCTCTATGCTGGCACGGGACTTGTCCAGGAGCCTGCGGAACCGCGGTGAACGTGACAGGAGTATCCCTTCCAGATCGTCGTCATCGGTCGGCGCCACTATCACGGCAACGGCCTTCCCGTTGCGGGTCACCACCACGGGGCCGGAGTTCTCGGCCTCCTGCAGGTAGGCGCTCAGCTTGGCCTTGACCTCGGCAAGCGATGCTACTCTCATCTCGCGTACTCCCTCCCGCCAACGTAGAGGCGGCTTCTGTCTTTCAGGCCGATGGCCAGTATCCACACCTGGGCCGGATCGGTGTGGATCTCGTAGAACACGCGGAAGCAGTTGTCCGGGCCGCATCGGAGTTCCCAGGTCGATCCGAATGGTCCGGGCACATGCTCCAGTGGCTCGCGGTTGCGGGTCCGATGATCCGGGGCGGATGTCAACTGCTGTTCGATGGTCTGCCGTAGAAGCCCGTGGTACCTCGGTTCGATTGTCTTGACGTGATCGCGCACCTCGGGGGCGTAGACCAGTTCGTAGCGGCGTGACCCTGCCACGACTACAATTGTAGTCATGCCGGAGCCGGAGTCAAGGGTCGGTTGATAGCGATTCGAGGCGCTGGCGGCATGGGTGCGCCGGTCAGCAGTACCGGAGAGGGTGGTGCGGTCCACGAGCCATGGTGGAAGCAGGCGCCACCGCACGATCAGCGCCGGCGGCCGGCCGTGATGACGCAGCCCTGGCGGGACGGGGGGAGAGCGGAGACCACACGGGCTGCGTCATCAGGCGGCGGAGCGGCGGGCGACTGCTGTCACAAAGCGTTGTTCGTGGATCGAGGGACTGGACTGCGTCGGTGATCGCGGTCGGTTGAGTCGCGCATCCGTAGCGACTCTCGGCGCTGCCGAACGCCGGGATGAGCTGCCGCGCCGGGCGCCGAAACCGGTTACAGTCTACGTGATCACACTGAAGGTCACAGAGGGCGACACGCGGACTGCTCCATCCCGATGTTAGGCCGCGCAAGTATCCACATGAAGGCCGCACGGTTGTGTGGTCCCACTTCCTGTCCCCACTCCTACTCTGCTACTTCGAAACCCTTGCCGGTGAAGTGCCCCATGCCCGGATACCACTGTGACGGCCGCCCGTCTGTGTCCACGATTCCATACTTCCGAGATAGGTAGCCCGACCCCAGCGCCTGGCCCGTCATCTCCATGACCTTCGGGTCGGCTGCGAGGGCCGCCACCAGCTCGCCGATCAGGTAGGGTGACTCCGACCTCGCGAAGTTGGGGTCCTTCGCTATGCCCTCGCGCCAGTTCGTCTCGGTTACCCCGAACTTCTCCAGCATCTGCTCCGATCTCAGGTACCCGGGAGTCACGGCCACCGCCGCCACGTTGTACGCTCGCAGTTCCTCGGCCATGGTGTAGGCGATGCGGATGGTCGATACCTTGGCCAAGTCGTAGAACAGTCTGCCTCGCCACTGTAGCGAGTACCCGTCACTGAGCTCGACGACGAGACCCGATCGTCGCGCGACCATCATCGGTAGAGCGTAGTAGGCCGTGATGATGTGCGAGTGTACTCCTTGGGCCTGCATTTGCAGCCCCTTCTGTAGAGTCAGCTCCCAGAAGGGCTGCCTCCACCCGTCGTCGCCGAAGCCGCTGGACTCCAGGAAGGAGTCCCCTGAGATGTCGTTCACCAGGATCTCGAGCCGGTTGTCCTGCTCTTGCCGTACACGCCGGATGAGTGCCTGGACCTCCGCGGGCTGGGTGTGGTCGACGCGGATCGGGATGCCGATGCCGCCGGCGTGGGCCACGAGCTCAGCGGTTTCCTCGATGGTCTCCGGTCTGCCGATGGGCGAAGGGTTGCCACGGGCACTGCGGCCCGAGCAGTACACGGTGGCGCCGGCTCTGCCGAGGGCGCACGCAATGCCTCGACCAGCGCCTCTTGTGGCGCCGGCAACGAGTGCCACTCTCCCAGCCAGTCTGCGATCCACGTGTTCCTCCTCTGTTCTCTCTCTTGCGCGACCTAACGTGGGGATGAGCTGCCGCGCCGGGCGCCCCCGACCAGTCACAGTCTACGTGCTCCCACCGAAGGTGACAAAGGGCGCTACGCGG
>JAFGIH010000528.1 GCA_016929985.1 Thermoleophilia bacterium
CCTGGCCCGCGAGGTGCACCGCCCGCATGTGCTGGGCCAGGGCGAACATCCTCATGTCACCGGGCTCTACCACGATTACACGGGCTTTCCCAACAACGACCCCGACCAGAGCAGCGAGTTCCTGCGAGAGTTGTACAACAAAGTCGCTCATCACCGCGACGAACTGTGCCTCTACGACGTGAAGAACGAGGGCAAGGGCCGGGTCTGCATCGTGGCGTACGGCTCATGCGCACGCACTGCCCGGGCGGCCTGGCGGCTGGCGGAGCAGGAAGGCCTTCCGGTAGAGGTCCTGCATCTCTACACTCTGTTCCCGCTGCCCGTGGAGATCATCCAGACCGTGGCCCGCCGGGTCGAGTTCATGTTGATCCCCGAGCTCAACCTGGGCCAGTACGCGCACGAAGTACGCAAAATGGCCGAGCAATGGACCACCGTCATCGGCATGGGCAAGATCGACGGGACCCTTTTCACGCCGCGGGAGATCCTCGACCGCATCGGAGAGCTCATTGGCAAGTACGAGAGCGTGTAGTCGATGACCCTTCAGATCGAACAGTACCTGCACACAGAACGGCTGCCCCATATCTGGTGCCCAGGCTGCGGGCTTGGCATCGTTACGGGCGCTCTCTTGCGTGTCTTTGTCGATCTCGGTCTCGAACGCGAGAACACAGTGGTAGTGAGCGGCATCGGGTGTTCGAGCCGGGCTGCCAACTACCTCGATGTGGGTACGGTGCACTCCATCCACGGCCGGGCTCTGGCGGTGGCTACCGGGGTCAAGATGGCCCGGCCGAACTTCAAGGTAGTGGTGTTCACCGGCGACGGCGATGGGGCCGCGATAGGTGGCAACCACCTCATCCATGCCTGCAGGCGCAACATCGACCTCACCTGCGTCCTCTTCAACAACCAGACCTACGGTATGACCGGCGGTCAGACTGCGCCTACCATGAACGTGGGCGATCGCTCCACCACTGCCCGGCACGGCCAGATCGAGCAGCCGTTCGATCTCTGCCGGTTGACACAAGCGGCAGGGGCCAGCTTCGTGGGCCGTGGCGTAGCCGCCAATATCCGCGAGATGGAGAAGCTCATCAAGAGAGGCGTGCAACACGTCGGCTTCTCTTTCATCGAAGCGGTGGTCCCCTGCCCGACGGAGTTCGGTAGGCGCAACGGCAAGTCGAATCCCATTGACATGCTGGAAGACGCGAGGGCCCGCGCCGTCTCTGTGGCGAAGGCCGCCAAGTTGTCGCCTGAGGAGTTGCAGGGCAAGATCGTCACCGGAGTGCTGCACGAAGATGAGAGCGCGCCGGAGTTCCAGCAGGCGTATGCGGCCGCTGCGGGCATACAGGCCGAAGCAGCCGAGGCCCAGTCACGGGCCGACGCCCTGGTGAAGGCGCCCGCGGGGGAACGAGGATGAGCGATCGCACAGGATTGCTCGCCGATCGTTCTTTCGTCGAGATCCGTTGCGGCGGCAGTGGCGGCCAAGGCGTGGTGCTCATGGGTATCATCCTGGCTACGGCAGCGAACTACGACGGACACTGCGTTGTGCAGACCGAGTCCTATGGGCCCGAGGCCCGTGGCGGCTACAGCCGTAGCGACGTCATCATCTCCGACAGGCAGATCGACTACCCCAAGCTCGATCAGTGCGATCTGCTGGTGGCCCTTTCGCAGGACTCGGTGAATGGGTACACGAAGAACCTGCGCAGGGATGGGGTGCTCATCTACGACTCTGAGATGGTGACCAGCCTGCCGACATTCCTCGGCGCCAAGGTCGGTGCGCCTTTCACCCGGTGGGCGAAGGAAGAGACCGGCAGGGTGCAGGCGGCCAATGTGGTGGCTCTGGGCGCGGTTGTAGCGGTGACCGGTGTGGTTTCCGTGGAAGCCATGCAAAGAGCGGTCAGCGAAGCTGTTCCTGCAGGCACCCAGGAGGTCAACATGCGTGCCCTGGCCAGAGGTCTTTCCATCACCTACTCCGACGGAGAAGAGGCGGCGACCTAGAGAGTCCGCCGAGAGGACTGGGCATGCTCGTAGCGGGTATCGATGTAGGGGCAAAGAACGTGCACGCCGTACTCTTGAAAGACGGCGAATTGGTGGCGCGGGCGGCCGTGGCCTCAGGATTCGATCACGAGGAGTCGGCCGAGCGGGGCCTCACAGAGGCGGCTCGCATCGCCGGCGTGAAGCGTGAGGACATCGAACGGATAGCGGCGACCGGCGCGGGCCGCAAGGCGTTGGCCTTCGCCGCCGACCAACCGACCGAGATCGCCGCCGACGCGAGAGGGGCCGCCCATCTCTACCCGGGAGCCCGCACGGTCGTTGATGTGGGGGCCGACGAGGCCCGGGCCATCAAGTTAGGCGAGGGCGGCAGGGTGGTCGACTTCGCCATCAACGAGAAGTGCGCGGCCGGAGCAGGCGCGTTCGTGGAGGCGATGAGCCGGGCGCTGGAAATGCCACTGGACGAATTCGCCAGGGCTTCGCTGGATTCCACTGAGGCCATCCCCATGAATGCTCAGTGCACCGTCTTTGCGGAGTCGGAAGTTGTGAGCCTCATCCACGCCAACACGCCGCCCGGCGACATCGCCCGGGCAGTGCACGACGCCATGGCCAGTAGGGTGTCGACCATGGTGCGGCGCATCGGGGTGGAGGACCCGGTTGTTCTGGGGGGCGGAACGGCGCTGAACGTGGGGTTCGTCAAGTCGCTGTCGGAGGCGTTGGGCGGCGTGGATGTGCACGTTCTGACCGATGCCGAGTACCTCGGTGCCCATGGGGCGGCGCTCATCGCCTGGGAGGCGGCACAGAGGGGGTAGTGCCTGCTCCGTCCGGGTCCTAACCGCTTCTGAGCAGGACACGCAGCGTGTCTGCCACCGCAGCGGCGTCGGTGGCGGCCAAGGAGCCGACCCTCCGTTCCACAAGACGGTCGTCGATAGTGAACAGCTTCATGCGCACCAATGACGGCGCCGGCAGGCCCGCCGCGGTCAGGTCCGAGATCGGCACGTCCAGCGGCCACGGCTGATGCCCGGCGCTGGTGATCATGGCGAGAACGCTGTGGCCGCTGAAGTCGCCGAAGTCTCGCGCCGTCGATACGACGAGGGCCGGTCTGCGCTTCTGGGTGCTCTCATCGGCGAACGGGAAGGGAACTACGACGACATCCCACTGCTCAAAGACCACGGTAGGCTTCCTCGTCCTCCTCGGAGTCCCATTCTCCCAGCAAGGGCTCGAGCGCTTCTGCGAAATCCAGATCGAGCCGCATGGCCTTGCGCAAAACCACGTGGGCTGGGCCTTGGATCTCGAAGACAATGGAGTCCCCTTTGGCCAGACCGAGAGTCTCACGCACCGGCGCGGGTATGGTGGTCTGATACTTGCTGGTCAGTTTGCTCATCGCCCGTACTCCCATGCTGAAGCCTCCTGGTAAGTGAGTAATGCAGCCTTACCAGCTTACCACGCGTCCCGGCGTGTATCAGGTGCTTGGTCGCTCCCGAGGATACTGGTGACGACCGACGTGCGGTGTCGGACTTCAGTAGTAGATTGGGTTGAACCAGACTGCGGCGGGCACCTCTTTATGATTCATGCATACTGCATATCGATAGCGGGTATAGTGTTTTGGCATCGTTGTCAGTCGAGTTGGCGGCGGGCGCTACCGCACCGGGAGTACTGAAGTGTCCAGAACCGAAGAAACCTATTCTAGAACCCTGCCGCGGTGGCGGAGGCCGGAGCTTATCGTTTTGGTGCGGAGCAGGCCCGAGGAAGCGGTGTTGCAGATATGTAAGAGCAACAAGCTGTTGGGCCCCGACCATTCTGACTGCCATATCCAAGGCTCCAATTGGTGCCCGAGCAATGCCAATTCGTAGCCAATCCTCTATGCTCGGTCTCTCTGCTGGTATGCCTGCGCCTGCACCTCATACATATCCGCGTAGCGCCCTCCCAGTGCCATCAGTTCTTCGTGAGTGCCGCTCTCTATGACCCGCCCCTGATCGAAGATGTGTATGCGGTCGGCCGTGCGCACCGTTGAGAAGCGGTGGCTGATCAGGACCACCGAACGTCCCTTGGCAAGCTCCTTGATGTGCTGGAACACATCCCACTCGGCCTGAGGATCGAGGGCGCTGGTCGGTTCGTCGAAGACCAAGATCTGAGCGTTTCGGACGAAGGCTCTCGCTAGAGCTATCTTCTGCCACTCCCCCACGCTCAGCTCCTCGCCTTCGTCGAACCACTTGCCGAGGATGGTGCTGTAGCCATGGCGGAGGCGGCGGATGAACTCGTCGGCCCCGGCATCCCGAGCCGCCGTTTCGATCACGCTATCGGCCTCATCGAGCATCACGTTTCCCAGCCGGATGTTCTCGCGGACGGTGAGCAGATAGTGAGCGAAGTCCTGGAAGATGACGCTCATGTTCCGGCGAAGGTCGACCACATCGAACTCACGTAGGTCATGTCCGTCGACGGTGATGGCGCCGGTGGTGGGGTCATAGAGCCGGCAGAGAAGCTTGACCAGGGTCGTCTTTCCCGAGCCGTTCGGGCCGACGAAAGCAGTGACCTCTCCCGGCCGGATGGTCAAGGAGATATCGCGAAGGGCCGTGCGCTCCGTGTCCGGATAGCTGAAGACCACGTTGTCGAATCGAACGCCCTCGGTGACCGGACGCGGCACCGGCATCGGTTTCTCCGCGGAAACGATGCGCGGTTCGAGGGCCATGAACTCGTCGAAGTACGACAAGAAGAGACTGTCCTCGTATATGGTGGCGAACCCGCGCAGGACCGCCTGCAGCGACCCCAGACTGGTCTGGAAGGCCTGGTAGTAGGCCATCACGTCGCCTATGGTGATATCGCCCCGGATGGCCCGCCAGGCCACGTAAGCGAAAGTTCCAAACACTGCCAGCACGGCCGCTGCACCGGCGGCCAATTCGGCCAGCGAACGCCGGGCCACGAGGCCTATCAGCTCGCGGCGAAGCCTCTGCCGAAGGTCGCGGTGCCAACTTCTGAAGCGGTCCCCGAGGCCGAAGAGGCGCATCTCCTTGGCATGGCCGCTGTCGGTGAGGAGCCAGTGGGCGTAGTACGACTGGCGCTCAGTCTCGGTGCGGCGCCGCTGCCAGGCATAGAGCTTCCGCGAGTAGAGAAACCGCACTGCTCCCCCGGGAATGGCGGCGGCAAGCACGATCAGACCCACGACCCAGTGCAGCGTCAGAAGGAGGGCGGCCATGGAGACCAACGTGACGAGTGCCTGGCCGGTGCCGGTGATGTTTCTCACGATACTGGTGGGCCGGTATGGCGCCTCTTGTTGGGCGCGGTACAAAGCGTCGTGGTAGCGGGGGTTCTCGTAGTATTCGAGATCGACTTCCACCGACTTGGCGTGGATGATGTCGGTGACGTGATCGCTGACGGTCTGGCCCAGCGCCTCGTCGACCATCGCACCCAAGGAGCGCATCACCGCCCCCGCGAGCCCGACGACACCGGCGATCAGGATGAGTACGGCCACGTCCCAGAACGCGGCCTCGGGGTCGGCTGCGGAGATGGCGTCGGAAACAGCATCGACGATGAGCTTGATCAACCAGACCGTCGCCAGTGGTAGGACGCCTTGTAGCACCGTCAAGGCTACGCTGGCCGCCGTCCAACCAGGAGCGATCGACCAGACCATCTTGAGTGCCCGGCCGATGCGCATGACATCACGCAACTGAGGTCTTGGGTGTTCAGTAGCCAGAATGCCCTCTATTCCCGACCTGCTTCATGTGTCCTTGTAACACTATAGACAATGCGGGGTGCTACCATCTCCGGGCTCGTCCGGTCCGGCCACAAGGAGAGGCAGTTGCCAGACAGCGCGTGCCACTATGCGATAGGTGGCATCACCATACGGGTGGAGAGTGATCTGCCCATCACACAGTCCACTTTCCACCACAAGTTCCGGAGCTTTCGGGTCTCCGGGCCGGGGTCCGATACGGTCGTGATCTGTCACCATTTTGGCCTTCCCGACCCGATTCCAGGAATGGATGAGCCGGAACACCCCAGAGAGGTCTATCGGAAGCCTCCGTGGGCCATATACCGGACTTCGCGCTCTTGGGTGTATCTGGGTATCGCTCCCACTCAAGGCGATTCGACGTTGCACCGGGTCGCGGTCTTCGATCTCGATCACTCCAGCGGCGATCTCTACAACAACGAGGCGTATGAGAAGGCATGGCTACGAGGCGGGCTGACATCGTTGACCATGTTCCCCAGCGATCAGATCCTTCTTGCACGATTGCTGGCCGACCGGCAGGGCTGTTACCTGCATTCCGGCGCTCTCACGATAGACGGCAAGGGTCTCGTGTTCGTGGGCCATTCGGAGGCCGGCAAGTCCACCACTATGGATATGGTTCGTTCCAAGCTCGGAGAGCGGTGCGAGATACTGTGTGACGATCGCAACATCGTGCGCTGTTGGCCGGAAGGCTTTCGCGTCCATGGGACCTGGAGCCACGGCGACATACCCGACGTATCATCGGCCTCAGCCACGCTCCGTGCCATCCTCTTCCTACAACAAGACCGCTGCAACGAAATAGTCCCGCTCCTCGATCGAAAAGAGATCATGCGCCGGCTCCTGGTCACACTCATCAAACCGATGGTGACCGCCGAGTGGTGGACGAAGGAGATGGACGTTCTCGAAAGAGTCATGGCAGAGGTGCCGTGCTACGTGATGCGCTTCGATAGGACCGGCGAGATCGTCCGTCATCTGGAGGAACTCGCGCAGTGAGTGAGTACGTGCGTAAGGTGACGCGGCAGTCCAAGCCGATTGTCTCTCATCTTGGTTCGCTCGATATCGAGCTGACCGAGCGGTGTGACAACGACTGCATCCACTGCTGCATCAATCTGCCGGCCGGCGACACTGCCGCTCGGGCCCGGGAGATGAGCACGGCTCAGATCGAAGACATCCTGCGGCAGGCGGCAGATCTGGGTTGCCTGCAGGTGCGGTATACGGGCGGTGAACCACTCCTCAGACCCGACTTCGAAGACCTGTATCTCTTCGCCCGCCGACTCGGCTTCAAGGTGTTGGTCTACACGAATGCGCGGCGGGTCAACGAGCGCCTTGCCGGTCTGTTCGCCCGCATACCGCCGCTGGTACCAATGGAAGTGACTGCGTACGGGATGCACCAGGAGTCGTACGAAGCCGTGACCCGGAGTCCCGGCTCGTTCGCTCAGTTCCGGCGGGGTGTGGACCTGCTGCTGGAACACGGCGTTCCTTTCATAGTCAAGGGAGCGCTGCTCCCGCCCAATCGCGATGAGATGGCGGAGTTCGAGGCGTGGGCCGAAACGCTCCCGTCCATGCACAGGCGACCCGGCTACTCGATGTTCTTCGACCTGCGGAATCGCCGCGATGATGAAGCCAAGAACGAACTCATCAGGTCCCTGAGGGTATCGCCCGAGGATGGTCTGAGGATCATTGCGCGCGATGAGGCCGCGTATCGTGCCGAGATGTCGGAGTTCGCCTCGAAGTTCATGGGGAGACCGGATGACCGACTCTTTACCTGCGGGGCGGGCCACGGTCTGACCATCGACGCATATGGGCGTGCGCAGCCCTGCATGGGCGTGCGCGCGCCGGAGTTGACCGTTGATGTACGCGACTCCTCGCTGGCGGAGGCGCTCGACCGATTCGCATCATTGGGTGAAATGCGGGCTACCAACTCCGAATACCTGCGGCGCTGTGCCGTCTGCCCACTCACGGGCTTCTGCGAGCAGTGCCCGGCCAAGTCGTGGGCGGAACACGGCACTCTGGACACTCCGGTGGAGTATTTGTGTGAGGTCGCGCATGTACAGGCGCGGTTTCTGGGCTGGCTGGGCGCGCGCGAAAAAGCCTGGAAAGTTAAAGGTTTACGCGATACTGCCGAATGAAACAGTGGGACAAGTACACTTTCATTCCCGCGCTGGACGGGGTGTGATAAGGCTCACAGGGCGGATTGGTCGGGCATATGATTGTGAAGACGCCAGGATGGCAGCGGCCAGAACTGGTCGCACTCGTGCGTAGCAGACCCGAGGAGGGTGTGCTTGAACTCTGCAAGAAGTCCGGCTACGGGACTGGGCCTGGGGGTCTAGACTGTGCGGAGGATCTGAACGCTAAGAAACCCAAATCCTGCAGGGCGGGCGCCAAGTCCTAGCCGTTTCGTTCCTTGGATGCTCCGAATAGCCTGACCCCCGCGTGGGTACACTACCGGCGACTCGTTTCTGCCACGATGGTCTAACGCCTGGTGTTGTACGGCCTCAGAGGGAAGGATATGCAAACGTGGATACTCGGATCGGTCTCGACGCAATCTGCGTCCCTTCCGAGGATGTGGTCGCCCGCCAGATCGAGGGCATGATCGTTATCGTGCCGCTCGTTGCGGGCATCGGAGATGCCGACGACGAGCTCTACACGCTGAACGAGACGGGCCAAGCCATCTGGCAAAGGCTGGACGGCGTCCGGACCCTCAACGACGTTGTAACAGACCTGGAGCCGGAGTTCGATGCCGATCGCGGCGACTTGGAGACCGATGTGCTGGGGTTCGCGGCGGCCATGGTGGATAGAGGCATCCTGTCCACGAAGGCGTGAGGTGGCATGACCGAGGTCGACCCCTCGCGGTATCTGGTTCCAGGGGGCGAGATCTCCCTCTCCAACGCCGGGCAATTGCAGCTGCTTCGGGCCGTCAGCGAGCGAGGTCTGGCTCTCCGAACCAGAGTCCTGGGCCTGAGCATGAGCCCATCCATCCGCAACGAGGACATCGTGACGATCGCGTCCATGGGTGGAGATGAGCCACGTGTGGGTGATGTTGTTGCATTCGTCGTGCCCGGATCCGAAAGATTGGCCGTGCACCGCATCGTCGGCCGCAGCGCCTCCGGCTGGCTCCTGCGTGGCGACAACTGTCGTGAGACCGACGGGGTGGTGATTGACGAGCGCATCCTCGGGAGGGTGGTGCGCGTTGAGCGGGACGGGCGTGACGTAGACTTCGGGACCGGCCGCAAGGGATGCCGGATCGCCTGGCTCAGCCGGACGGGAACGCTCACGGCTCTGCGGAGCTTGAGACATGCTCCGCGAAGGCTGGTATCGCGGGCCTTGCACGGCGCCCAGGGACTCGCTCTTTACCGGGCCATCGGAGGGCGTGTGGTTTCGCCAGTCGATGTCTTCGAGGTGAACGGCGCCGACCCTGATACGATCAGAGGGGGGTTTTTTCGCCCCCGCGTCTCTCTGAGCGAGACCCCGGCAGAAGGATTCGAGGTCATGAACTGGGTTGCGAAACTCCGTGGCAGGGAGGTTGGCTTCGTGCAGCTCGTGCGCGTTGAGGATCCAGACTCACCCTGGTCGGGACACTGGCTGTTCTCACTGGAGGTCAGGGGACGGTATCGCGGGCTGGGAATAGGGGACGCTCTCGCGGCACAGGTGGTCGAAGAAGCACGTATGCGACGCTGCGACTCCCTGCTTCTTGCCGTGTACGAGGACAACAGGGCGGCGATCGACCTCTACAAGAAGCTTGGTTTTGAGAAGACCGTGGTGGATGCCCTCGAACCTGGATTCGAAGCGGAGCAACAGCTCACCGGGCGGCGGCGCATCACGATGCGGAAGGATCTGGACTGACCGTGGAGATACAGGACTTCCCACTTTGGGACGCGCTGAAGGCCAAGCGCTCTCCCGTCTCGTTCGACCTTGAGATCACCGCGCGCTGCAACAATGACTGCCGGCACTGCTACATCAACCTCCCGGCGGGCGATGGAGCGGCGAGACAGGCCGAGCTATCCGCCGCCGCGTTTCTCGACATCTCCGGGCAAGCTGCTGAGATGGGCGCGGTCTGGTGTCTGCTCACCGGTGGAGAACCCCTGCTGAGAGATGATTTTGCCGAGATCTATCTGGGGTTGAAGCGCCTGGGGCTACTGGTGAGCGTATTCACCAACGCATGCCTGGTGACTCCGGAGCACGTGAAACTGTTCAAGAAGTACCCTCCCCGCGACATCGAGGTGACGGTGTACGGCGCAACCCCGGCTACCTATGAGAAGGTCACCCGCCGGCCCGGATCGTTCTCCGCCTTCGTGCGCGGACTGGACCTGCTTGTCGCTGAAGGACTCAAGATCAGGCTCAAGGCCATGGCGCTGCGCTCCAACATCCACGAATTCGCGGAGATCTCCCGCTTCTGTCGCGAGAGGACGAAGGACTACTACCGCTTCGATCCGGTTCTTCATCTGCGCTTCGATGGCAACCCAGCGCGCAACGAGGAGATCAAATCGGAGCGCTTGCGTCCGCAGGAGATCGTGGCGCTCGAGATGGCCGACAGAGAGCGGTTCAGCGCTCTTGAGCGCGGCTGCGTGGAGGATGACCTGATACATCCCGAGTTTGAACAGAATACGAGCGATCACGTCTTCGTATGCGGTGTTGGCAACAGCCACTTCACTGTGGGCTCCGACGGCACCTTCCGTCTCTGCAGCTCCCTCTGGCACCCCGGGACTACCTACGATCTGCGGGGGGGTACCCTGCGCGAGGCCTGGGAAGAATTGGTGCCTCGTGTGCGCGACATGCGGAGCACGAACCCCGAGTACCTGGAAAAGTGCCGGCGCTGCCCTCTCTTCAACTTGTGCCTGTGGTGCCCCGCTCATGCATCCCTTGAGACCGGATCCATAGACGGCTGGGTGGAGTACTTCTGCGAGGTGGCGCACGCACGTGCCGCGGCTGCGCTGGGCGGCACAGACGGACGCGCGAAGCCGGAGGGATCCGGCCGGTGAGCTCTGTACGATCTGCATGAGTGTAGGCCCAACCCCAGACGCTCCGTGGTCGGGAGACCCGGGTCTCCCGCCGGAGACGCGTGCCCTCCTGGCGTGTGCCCGTGCTGTCATCGACCGGGGGCGTCTTACCGAGTTCCGCATTGCCTTGGCCGAATGCTCCGACGTGGAGCTGCTGTGCGAAGCGGCCGTCTCGCAGGGGATGCTGGGTCACCTCCATCAGATGGTGAGCGCCGCGAAAGATGTCGATCCCGCTCTCGTCAATAGGCTCGCCCGTCTTCAGGGGATCTCGTCCCGTCGGTGTCTTCGCCAGACGGGCTATCTCGTGCGATTGTTGGATGAGCTCGAAACGTCTGGCGTGAGAGCGATCCCCTACAAGGGTCCCATGTGGGCCGAACGGCTCTATGGGGACGTGACGCTTCGCTCGTGGGTGGACCTCGATCTGCTCGTCGCACACGAACACATGCCCCGGGCCAGGGAGCTTTTTCTCCACAGCGGATTCGTGGATGGGAACGCTTTCAATGCGGAACTCATGAGCAGGCGGCGGCGTGGTTGGGGGGAGGTGCACTTCGTATCGACCGATGGGCACATGCATCTTGATGTGCACTGGGAGGTCACCGTTGGTTTCAGCGGCCGGTCGCTAACGGCAGAGACACTGCTGGCACGCTCCCGGCCGTCCTCCCTGTTGGCCCGCGAAGTGATAGGGCTGTCGGCCGTCGACATGCTCCTGACTTCCGCGTTGCACGGTACCAGACATCGATGGCACGACATCGAGGGAATCCTGGGGATGGCCGTCCTGGTGGACGCCACGCCGCGAGAATCCTGGGCGGCACTGATGGCAGAGGCGCGAAAAGCGGGCTGCAGGCGGAGGGTCGCGGTCTCGGTCGCGCATGTGTGCCGGGTCCTCGGCCTGGAACTGCCAGGGGAGGTGGCAGGCGCGATCGAACGCGATGCAACCGCCCGAGCGTTACTGCGGTCCCTACGGCCGGACTCGCTCAGTCGTAGTGCGGCCTCGTCGGGCCGGGGAGAGCTTGTCCATCTGCTCTGGGTCTTCGCCACCGAGGACTCCATCGCGGCTGGTCTGTGGCATGGCTTCACCCGTTTGTTCCGGCCCGGTCCCGCCGACTGGGCCACTCTGGGGCTGCCCCGCTACATGGAATGGCTCTACTACATGATTCGACCCTTCCGGCTTGCGGGTAAGTGGGTCAGGAGACTGTTACACTAGCGGCGCGTCGCCGCCCGTGCCTGATCTCAAGGGCAGGAAAGAATGATCGACCCCGAGAGAAACATCGATTCACAAGAAAGCACCGCCGGGCTGGAGGACTACATTCGCATCGCCCGCGACCGGGCCTGGGTCATCGTGCTGTCGGTCGTGGTCGTAGTTCTCGCCGCGTTGGCGGTCTCGCTTACGACGACGCCTCTGTATAGCGCGTCCGCCGGCCTTAGCTACCGCACGAACGATCTGGCCGCACAGGTATCCGGATACGGGCTTTACGTATACGACTACGAGCGCGACCGCACCATCGAATCGGCCGTGGCGGCGATCACCAGCGATACGGTGCTTGCGGAAGCCGTGAGGATACGACTCGCCACGCAATACCCCGACTCGGACTATTCGGGCAGTGTGAGCGTGGGGACTACTGAGGGGAGCGATCTGGTCACTATCAGCGCGGTCAGCACAGACCCTAACGAGGCCGCGGCTGTAGCGAACGCCTATGCTGAGGAATTCATCATCTACAGACGTAACGCCGACCGCGAAGCCGTAGCGGCGGCTCGTGAGGCGGTCAGAGATCAGCTCAGTCTCCTGACCCCGGAGCAGTTGGAGAGCGGATACGCTCTGATGCTACAGGAGAAGGACGAGACCCTGCGTATCCTCGAGACGATGCAGGACGGCCGGTTCGCCATGTTGAACAGCGCCGTCGCTCCCGTGCGTCCCTTCACGCCTCAGACGAGACGGAATCTTGTGCTCGCGCTGGTGGTCGGTTTGGTTCTGGGTGCGGGCCTGGCCTTCCTGATTGAGTATCTCGACAAGCGAGTGAAGGACGAAAAGACCCTCGAGCGAGTCACGGGTCTGCCCGTGCTGGCCTCTGTGCCCGCGGTGGGAGGGAAGTGGAAAGACACCAAACGAGGAACGAGATCGAACGGTGTCGTGGGCTTCGAAGGATCGAGCTCGCTGCTTCTGGAGTCATTCCGCACGCTTCGCTCAAGCCTGCAGTATTTTGACGTCGATCGCACTCTGAACAGCATCGTCATCACTAGTGGGCTTCCCCAGGAGGGCAAGTCGGTGACCACGGTCAACCTGGCGGTGAGTCTGGCCCTCTCGGGACACCGCGTTGTCATTCTCGAAGCCGATCTGCGTCGCCCGATGATGCATCAGTATCTGAGTCTTGACAACGAGGCGGGTCTCTCGACCGTTCTCGCGGCTAAGACCACTCTCGGTAAGGCTACACAGCTCGTCCAGATGGACGTACTGGTCCCAGCCAAGGAGAGGATCGAGAAGGATGAAGGAGGTTCGCTTTCGCTTCGCAAGAACCTATACTGTCTACCCTCGGGGCCGCTGCCACCCAATCCCGCGGAGTTGCTCGGTTCAGCCAAGATGGGCCAGATCATCCACGATTTGAAGAAGACGTGCGATTATTTACTGATCGATACGCCGCCCGTGCTTCCGGTATCTGATTCGCTACTCATAGCTCCTCATGCCGACGCGGTCATCCTGACGGCCAGGCTGTATTCCAGCACCCGAGGAGAGTTGGAGGAGGTCCGCAGCCTGCTCAGCCGTGCCGGAGTCAGGGTGCTGGGCGTCGTGGCTGGAGGGATCAAGAAGAAGCGTGGATACTACTACAGACGGGGCTATGGTTATGGGTATGGCTACGGGTACGGAGACCACTGACGGCATGACGCAGCGCGACGAATTCTGGCGTTGGAGCGAGAAGACCTGGCAGGCTCCTGACATAGACTGGCGGACCGCCTCGGCCGTGACCGTCGGCGTCGATGTGGGCTCGGTGAGTTCACAGGCCGTGCTCCTCGCCGACGGGCGGCTCCTCGCCTTTCACTCTACGCGCACCGGGTCGTCGAGCCCCGACAGCGCCCTGCGCGCCTTCAAGGGAGCCGGGGAGCCCCTCGGCCTCACCTTGGACGACGTCGCTTACGCCGTCGGTACCGGCTACGGACGTGTCAACGTTCCCTTTGCCGATCGCACCATCACCGAGATCGCCTGTCACGCGCGGGGCGCCAACTTCATGGCCGGGCCGAGTGTCCGGACCATCCTGGATATGGGTGGCCAGGATTGCAAAGTTATCCGCTGCGATGAGCGGGGCAAAGTGCTCAACTTCATCATGAACGACAAGTGCGCGGCCGGGACGGGCCGCGGCATGGAGGTCATCGCCGACGTGCTGTCGGTGCCCATCGAGGACATCGGATGGCGATCGTTTGAGATCGACGAGGAGCCACCCCCGGTAAGCAACGTGTGCACGGTGTTTGCCAAATCGGAAGCGACGTCGCTGCTGCGTGCCGGATGGAGTGTCAACCGGGTTCTGGCCGCCTACTGCTCGGCCATGGCGCAGAGAGTGGCCGGTCTCATCGAGCGTATCGGCGTGGAGCGCGAGTTCTTCATCACGGGCGGAATCGGCAAGAACATCGGGGTCACGAAGCGTATAGAACGGCTCATCGGAGTGGAAGCCGTCAAGCTTCCGGCCGA
>JAFGIH010000529.1 GCA_016929985.1 Thermoleophilia bacterium
ACCGTCAAGAACCGCATCGCGGCGGCTCCGACCCTGTCCCAGCACACCAACACCGACCAGTCGGTCAACCAGGGCGTGGTGGAGTTCTATCGGGCGCAGGCCCGGGGTGGCGCCGGCCTCATCACCGTCATGGAGACGGCGGTGGACGAGGATAGGGCCATCACCCAGCCGCTGCAGCTCAACCTGGGCCACGACCGTTACCTCTGCGCGCTCACCGAGGTGGTGGAGGCCATCAAGTACTACGGGGCGGTGGCCTCCATACAGCTCAACCACGGAGGCCGGCAGTCGGCTTCGGCCTTCATAGGCGGCCGGAAGCCCATCGGTCCTACGGCCATGACCGGGCAGTTCGTCGAAGACCGGCGCCGACCCGAGCAGACCATCGAAGAGATGAGCCTCGAGATGATCGACACCGTGGTCGACCACTTCGCCGCCGCCGCGCTGCGGGCCAAGCACGCGGGTTTCGACATGGTGATGGTCCACGGCGGTCACGGCTGGCTGATCTCGCAGTTCCTGTCGCCGCTCGCCAATCAGCGCACGGACGAGTACGGGGGCAGTTTCGAGAACCGGGTCCGCTTCGCCGTGCGGGTGGTCGACGCCATCCGGGAGCGGTGCGGCGCCGACTTCCCCATCGAGCTGCGCGTCAGCGCGAGCGATCTGGTGGAGGGGGGCTGGACCCTGGACGACGCCCTGCAGTTCGCCCAGGTCATGCAGCACAAGGTGGACTGCTTCCAGGTCTCAGCGGGCATGATCGCCGAGATGCAGACCTATCCGCTGACGCACCCGTCGTGCTACCTGCCCTATGGCGAGAATGTCGAGCGGGCCGCGGCCATCAAAGCGGCTGTGAACAAGCCGGTCGCGGTGGTGGGCGGCATCGTCGACCTCGACTTCGCCGCCCGGGTGGTGGCCGAAGGCAAGGCCGACATGGTGGCCATGTGCCGGGCCCTCATCGCCGATACGGCGCTGGTGAAGAAGACCTTCGCCGGGAAGGCCGCCGACGTGGTGCCCTGCATCCGCTGCAACACCTGCTTGGCCCGGGGCATGCACGCCATGACCGTGCAGTGCACCACCAATCCCTGGAGCCTCCGCGAGGAGTACTACCGCTGTCTGCCGTACCCCGCGCGCCGGAAGAAGGTGGTCGTCGTGGGAGGCGGACCCGCCGGGATGGAGGCGGCCATCATCGCTTCGTCACGTGGGCATGAGGTGGTGCTCTTCGAGAAGCAGCCGCAGCTGGGCGGTAATCTGGCCGTAGCGGCGGCTCCGGAGTTCAAGTTCGACATGAGGCGTTTCCTGGACTATCTGGTGCGCCAGGTGGAGACGTCCGCGGTCGTGGTGCGGCTGGGCGCCGAGGCGACGCCCGAGCTTGTGGCGGGGGAGCGGCCCGACGAGCTCATCCTGGCCGTGGGGGCGGAATCCGTGGCGCTGGAGGTGCCGGGGTGCGAGCGTGAGGACGTGCGCGCCATGCTGGTGCCCGCGGAGGAGGTCTTCACGGGCCAGGCCGTGACCGGACAGCGGGTGGTCGTCGCCGGCTGCGGAGGAATCGGCCTGGAGTCCGCCTTGGCATTGGGCCGTCAGGGCAAGCATGTGGACGTGGTCGACGTGCCCGGCGGCTCGGAGCAGGATCAGACTGTGAACCTGGTCGATCACCTGCTGCTCATCCCCATGCTGGCGGGGCTGGGCATCGAGCCGCGTACGGGGTGGACGGTGGCGGGCATCTCGCCGGGTTCGGTCACCATCAAGGACGAAGACGGCCGGACAGAAGAGATTCCGGCCGACACGGTGGTGCTCGCGAACGGCCGCCGGCCGCGCTCGGACGCGGTCGAAGCGTTGCGGCTACTGGTCGATGACGCGTTCGTGGTGGGCGACTGCAAGGCGCCGCGCATACTGTATGACGCGGTGCACGAAGGCTTCGACGCAGCCCTGGGAATCTGACCGAGACGTGATGAACCATACCGGCGGAGAACGACCGTCGGGGAGGAGGAACGATGGCCACCGGAACCAAACGTCTGAGCGCTGAGACCGTCGTGGTGGGTAGCGGTCCCGGGGGCGCCACGGTAGCCCGCGATCTCGCGCTCCGCGGCAAGGACGTGCTCATACTCGAGCGGGGCGCCTATCATCGGGAAGGCGGCTGGTTGAACACCTTCCGCATGGCCGACCGGGCCCTCACGCTCGCCTCAATCGAGGGGACGCAGATGGTCCGTCTGCTCACGGTGGGCGGCTCGACCCTCTCCTACTTGGGCACCGCGTTCGAGCCGCCGGCCTGGCTCAAAGAGAAGCATGGCATCGACCTGGCTCCCTACGTGGAGCAGGTGCGCGCTGAGTTGAAGCCGACTCCCATGCCCGAACGCCTCATCGGCGAAGGGGCGAGGCGCATCATGGAAGCGGCCCGGGCGGAAGGCTTCGACTGGAACCCTATGCCGCACTTCATACGTTGGGACAAGCTCCGCACCAGAGGCGGCAAGCTGTTCGCCGGCTCGGGCAAGGGCGCCAAGTGGACCGCTCGCGAGTACGTGGAGGAGGCGCGCGCCCACGGCGCGCGCCTCGAGACCAAGATGCAGGTGAAGGAGGTCACCTCCAAAGACGGTCGCGTCACCGGCGTGCGGGGCGTGGGCCGCTCGGGAGAGTTCGAGGTGGAGGCCGGGAGGGTGGTACTGGCCGCGGGCGGTCTGGGCACCGCTCCCATCATGCAGAACTCAGGCTTTCCGGATGCCGGCCAGGGAGTCATCATCGACCCGCTCAACCTGGTGTACGGCGTATACGACGGCCCGGGCTCCTACCGCGACATACCCATGGGCTGTGGCACCCTTGATCTCCAGGACGAGGGCATCATCCTGATGGACTGCTGCGATCCGTGGCCGTGGTACCTCTTCGGCCTGGTGATGGGCGGCCCCAAGGCGATCGCGAGCTTCCGGCATTTCCCGCACACTCTCGGCATCATGGCCAAGATCCGCGACCAGCATGCCGGCTACGTCAAGTCCGACGGCACCGTGTCCAAGCCGCTGGGCGAGGCCGACCAGAAGCTCATCGCCCGTGCCCACGAGGTCTCCGCACAGATCCTGGTGAAAGCCGGCTGCGATCCGGCTTCGATAAGCTA
>JAFGIH010000530.1 GCA_016929985.1 Thermoleophilia bacterium
GAAGCGCCCACGACAGAAGCCCCGACCGCAGAAGCGGCCGTTGAAGAAGCCGCGGTGGTGGAGGCCCCCGAGGCTGAGGCTCCCCCGGCTGAAGAGGCCGTGCCTGAATGGCCCGTCGTTGAGGCCCCGACCGAAGTCGCGTTAGCAGAAGTGGCGGATGTCGAGACAATCGAAGTCGAGGCTGTCGAAGCTGTGGAGGTCGAGAGTGCGGCGCCGGAGGCCGCGCCGGTAGAAGCTCCGGCTGTTGAGGTCGCAGAACCTCCGTCGAGCGGGATCGCTGTTCCTCCCCCGCCCACCCCCTGGTGGGAGACCCCCGCTCCCGGTGAGGAGGTGCCGGTCGCCGAGATACCTGTGGCCGAAGTAGAGGCCCCAACGGTAGAGGTCGTCGAGTCTCCCGCGGCAGAAGCGCCTACGGAGGCCGCTGAGCCCGATATCACCCTCTCACCCGAGTTTTTCCACGAACCGGTGGAGGCGCCTGGTTGGACATCGACGGCACCCATGGTCGAGGAGGAAGACATAGAGAGCATCCTCCCCGTGGTCCCGGATGAGTTCCCTGCCATGGAGGCCGCCGAAATAGAGCGGCCGGTAGCGGAGGCGGTGCCCGAGTGGACGGACGAATCGCTCGATATCGAGACGCCCGCCGTCGAAATGCCCATCGTGGAACTACCGGTGGTGGAGGCTCCCGAAGCCGAGGTCATGGAGGCTGAAGTTGCCGAAGCGCCCGCGATGGAGGCTCCGGTCGTTGAGGCGCCGCCCGTTGAGACTGCAGCCAGGCCCGCCGTTGATGACCTGAAGGCACGCATCGAGGAGACTCGTAGACGTATCAGGCAGGAGCTCGAACAGCCGTTCATCGCAGGCGCCGAGACCCCGGCCGCCCTCGCCGATGATTGGACGGTCGCACCCGCGGTCCCGGTGGAAGAAGTGGCTGCAGGCCCCGAACCGGAGCTCGCGGAGCTCTCCGAGCCAGGTCTCTCCATGGAAGGGCTGGATGCGGTGGAAGGGACCTTCGAAGAGCCGGTGGATTACGAGTCGATGAAGAGCCGTATTGAGTCCGTGCGGAGTAGGCTCAAGGCCAAGGCCTTCGATGCCATGATGTCCGGCGAGTCGGCCCTGCTCGGACGTGACAGCGAAGACGCCGGACACCGGCGGAGCGTCCTGCCCGATGTGGACAGCGAGGTCGACGAGACTATCGAGAGCAGCCTGCGCGAGGAAGAAGACTAGCCGGTCCTATCTCGCCGGTCCGTCTTCTCCGGGAGGGAGGAAGTCCTCCTCTTGGTGGATGGCTCTTGGGACATGCAGGGGTCTGCGGAATAGGTTGCGCAGGTCGGTCCAGGGAGCGTCGCGCGATCCCTCGACTATCTCGAGAAACCCCTTGAGCTTCGCATCCAGGTTGTCGACATGGTGCAGGACCAAGGCCTCGATGGTCTTCGGCCGCTTGGGCGATCCCCACTCCAACTCCCCGTGGTGGCTCACCACACAATGCAGCAACTCCTGCAGCTTGGTCTCGGGGAAGGAGGGCAGCTCTTTCGCCTTCTCAGATACGAGGTTGACTCCCTGGATCACGTGACCCAGCAGCCGCCCCGCGTCGGTGAAATCAATGGTCGTGTCGAAGGCCAACTCCCTTGTCTTTCCGCAGTCGTGCAGCAAAGCCGCGGTCACGAGAAGATCGCGGTCGATCCTGCCGTACTGCTGGCCGACGAAGTCACACAGGTCCACCACTGCGACTGTGTGCTCCATGAGCCCTCCCAAGTAGGCATGGTGATAGACTTTGGCCGCCGGAGCCGTGGTGAACGCCTCATAGAATCCGGAATCGGTGAAGAACGCGGCCAGAAGGGCGCTGTAGTCTGGGTCGCGCACCGAATCGACATGAAACTGCAAGAAACCCTTGAGCTCCTCAACGTCACGGTAGGTCGAGGGTAGAAAGTCGCGATTGTCGGCCGTCCCCTCGGGCACCGGAGAGACTTGGGATGCCTCCAATTGCGGCCTGCCCTGATACTCGGAGACTCGGGCGGTCACGCAAACGAGATCCCCGGTCTTCAGACCCGAGTCTATCGCGGCCACTTCCCACACGGTACAGTCCACCGTTCCCGTACGATCGCCCACTCTTAGCTTGTAGAAGGGCTTGCCGGCCTTGGTGGTTCGAGTCTCTTTCGCAGACAGAAGGTAGACGCCGTCTACGGTGGTGCCGGGTCTGAGATCGCAGACCTGCACTCTATGGGGCTTCTCACCGCCGGTAGATGCCGCGGGGCTGGTGTCGAAGGATGCTCCCAGGTCGAGTTGATAGTCGTTCACAGAGGCTCCCTCATCAGTGTGGTAGGAAGGGGATGTGACTGGCTCCTCGAGCCCTTTGTCTGTAGAAGAAGAGCGCGGGGATCACGGCCAGCGCGATCACGACCCCGGCAATCAGGAAGAACTCGCTGAACACCGTGTGCGCTGCACCCTTGGTGGCCGCCGCCGCCGTGTCCTTCATCGCCTGCCACTCGGCGTCGGTCAACCCCTCCGGCCTCACTATCGGGATCGTGATACCGGCGGCCAACGAGTTGAACCGTCGGACGCCCCAAGAACTGAGGGCCGAAAGGCCGACGACCATGCCCACCATGCGCGAGACCGTGACGAGAGCGGACCCCGTGGCCATCCATTTCTGGCCCGCCGAAGATATGACGCTGGCACCGATGGGTCCGATCACAAGACCGAAGCCCAGGCCGCTGATCATCAGGTCGCGTGTCATTGCGAACTGACTCGGGTCGAGAGGCCAGCGGCTGACCAGAAGGTAGCCACCTGCGGCTACCAAGAAGCCGACGACGGCAGTGATACGGTAGCCCACCAGGTCGGCCAGCCATCCTCCGACCACTGCTCCCACAGGGATCATCAGAGTCAGACGGATCAGGAGGAGGCCTCCCTCTATCTCAGTCATGCCGAAGAGCGTGTAGGCGTAAAGAGGGATCTCTACCATCCCGATGATCAGAGCTGCCCCCACGAGCAGGTGCGCGATATTGGCGGCGGCGAACGCGGGACGCTTGAAGAAGTCGAGTCTGACCAGCGGCCGTTCATGGCGGCGCTCGTACAGGACAAAGAGCACGAACGCCACACCGCTGAGGACCAGCCATGGCCACTTCACCGGCGTCGCCGCGTTCACGGCCGAGGCGTCTATGGTCTGCGTCCCGGTGCCCAAGCCGATGGTGACTCCGGCTAATGCCAGGGCCATGAGAAGGGCGCCCAGATAATCGACTCGTCCGCGTTGCCACCAATGCTTCTTCTCGTCTTGGCCTACTGCATCATCCGCTTGGTCGGGGGGCGCATCACCTTCCGGCGGGACGTAGTTGAGCCCGGGCCGCAGAAGGAACCAGCAGGCGGTCATGAGGATGATGCACAGGGGCACGTTGACAAGGAAGATGAGCCGCCAGTCCCAGAGCGCGGTCAACCCTGCACCGTAGATAGGGCCGAGCACTCCGCCCGCCTCGGCCGCACCGCCGATGATGCCGAGCACCAGCGCTCGGCGGCGCGGCGGGAACATGTCCGCTGCGGCTGCCATAGCGATGGGCACGAGAGCCCCGCCTCCGGCCGCCTGCACGACGCGCGCCGCCACGAACAAGTCCAGTCGGGTTAAGACGACGCAAAGGGCGCTTCCCACAAGGAAGATGACTAGTGCGACCATGGCCATGGGGCGCCGCCCCCAGACATCGGCAAGTCTCCCGAAGAGGGGCATCGCGACCGTGTAGCCGAGCAGGTAACC
>JAFGIH010000531.1 GCA_016929985.1 Thermoleophilia bacterium
CACCAACTCGCTCACCATCGTGGTGACCACCACCGAGACCGGCAAGACCACGGCGGTGCGCACCTTCACGGTGACGGTGACGGGAGCGGCAGCAACGATAGTCAACATCCCAGCGATCCCCGGCGTGACGCCACCGGCAACAGGCGCCACACCAGTGACGACCATCACGCAGACGGCGCAGTACACGGGCACCGTCAGCTGGTCGCCTGCTCACAACCCGTTCTTGGCAGGTCAGGTCTACATCGCGACCATCACGCTGACGGCAAAGCCGGGCTATACCTTCGTCGGTGTACCGGCCAACTTCTTCTCGGTGGCCGGAGCCACGGCCACGAATCCTGCCAACTCAGGAGTCGTGACGGCTGTGTTCCCGGCGACGGCTTCGGCATTGACAGTGGTCAACATAGCTGCAATCCCTGGGGTGCCTGTGCCGGTGAAAGGCGCCACAGTGGTAAGGACCAGAATAGCGACGGAGCAGTACACGGGCGTCCTCACCTGGTCGCCACCTGTCACGGGCTCGGGCCTTGGTCGGCCGGCTACGTTCGCAGGTGGGCAGGTCTATACCGCGATTATCACGCTTACGGCAAAGGCGGGCTATACCTTCATCGGCGTTCCGGCCAACTTCTTCTCGGTGGCCGGAGCCACGGCCACGAATCCTGCCAACTCAGGAGTCGTGACGGCTGTGTTCCCGGCGACGGCGCCATGATGGAGGGACGTTCTTGGCGAACTAGACAAGCTGGATAGTCCTGGCTGATAGGAAGTCAGGGCCCCGCGAGCGGGGCCGACCCCGTGCATTGCCGCGATACCCGTCTTGTAGCGGATAGCCATGTCGCGCTCATAGAGCGCCTTCGTCCGCAGGCCGACGATCGCCCGGCCGATCCAGACCACGAGTATGAATCCGACGAGCGCCAGGAGGACGGCTTCGTGCCTCTGGCAAGCACCGGCGCCGGACACTAGTATGGAGGCAGGTATGACAGCGAGACGCATCATCGGGGGGCGGATCGGGCGCGTGGCCGCATCGGCGGTCGCAGCATTCGCGGTCGCCGCCGCCGCCGCCGCGTTGTTGACCGTCGCCCTCACCGGGGCAGACCCCGCACTCGCCGCGTCGTCCGCCACCATCACCGTTACCTTGCCTGCCGGTGGCGCCGCGTACGCGGCGCCACCCACCGGTAGCTACACCTTCCCCGATCGGTCCGGCGCCTTCGCTGCCGCGCTGTTCGAGGGGTCTCCGGATCTGACCGTGGGGTGGACGGCCGCCGGGGTCACCGGCGACGTGCGCGTGGACATCGTCATGGACGGCGAAACCATTCACAGCGGTACTGCCGCTGCCGCGGCCGGGTCGTACGCGTGGCAGCCGGCGGCTGCCTATGGCCAGGCCTATGGCCGCTACGCGGATTGCCGGGCCGTCGTCTCTTCCGTCGCCGATCCCGCGGTGAACGGCGCTTCCGCCACGTTCGCCATCATCCCTTGGGGCGCCGTCGTCCAGGAGTGGAACGGGCTACAGGTCTACAGCAACTTTCCGCGTCCTAACTGGACCGCACCTGGCGTGGGCGGCATACCCGTGTTCGGGGACAGCGGCTTCGGCTGGCGCTACCAATGCGTGGAGCTCGCGCAACGCTGGACCACGCAAGTGCAGCACTGGCGTGACAAGGACGGCAAGGCGCTCCCCAGCCACTGGGCGGGGTTGCTGGCCAAGGAGATGCTGACCACCGCCCGCTCCTACGGCCTCACGACGGTTGCCAACGACCACACAGCCGTGGCGCCGCCCGCAGCGGGCGACCTGCTTGTCTGGGGCGCCGGGGAATACGGCCACGTGGCGGTGGTGGGGGGCGTCGAGGCGTACCGGCTGCGCATCTACGAGCAGAACGGTGCGAACCCGCTGGGCACGAGGACACTCGAACTGGCGACGGAATCCGGCGGAGTCTGGGTGGACGAGGACGGGGTGACCGGCTGGATCCAGCCGCTGCCGCAGCCGGCTGCCACCTTCACCGACGTAGACACGTCGCCCTACCGGCAGGCCATCGAGGCCCTGGCGGCGGCCGGCATCATCAGCGGGTACCCCGACGGAACGTTCCGGCCGGGCAACCCGGTCACCCGCCAGCAGTTCACCAAGATCATCGTGAGGACCCTGTCGCTGCCCGTCTCTGAGGCCGACGTCTGTCCGTTCGGCGACGTGCCCAAGGATGTCGATCCGCAAGACCCGCTCTATCCCGACAACTACGTGGCGGTGTGCGTGGCCTACGGCATCACCACCGGCATGTCGCCGACCAGGTTCGCTCCCTACGACAACATGACCCGGGCCCAGCTCATCACCATGGCGGTGCGGGCGGCCCACCTGCCCGAGCCACCCGTCGACTACAAGCCGACGTTCGGCGACTTCTCTTCCGACCACTATCCGTGGGCGCGAAAAGCCGCGTGCGCCGGCTTTCTCAGCGGCCTGGAAGGCATGAGCGCCGGATACGACTTCTGGGCTCCGGCGAGCAGGGGCGAGGTGGCGCAGATGATCTACGGCCTGCTGGCCGGCCGGTAAGCAAAACCGAGCAGACAGCCGATACTTGTCCTATAAGTACGCAAGTAAGTTGGTAGTAGGAGAAGGAGTCTGTGCTGTACGAGTGGTCCGCAGCCTCGCCATACGCGATAGTGCACGGGGTGGCCGCGGTGGTCTGCTTCGCGCTCGTGTTCCTGGGGTGGCGTAGACGCGGCATGCCCGGGGGCTTGCAGTTCGCCACCTTGATGGCAGCCGGTGCGGTGTGGGCGACCTTCTACGCCCTCGAGTTGGCGGCCCCCACGCTTGGTGGGAAGCTGCTGTGGGGCAGACTCCAGTACCTTGGCATCGTCCCCATGCCTGTGATGTGGTATCTCTTCGCCCGCGCCCACACCGGAGCCACGAGGAAGTTCGACCCCAGGTTCGGCGCCGCTGTAGGGGTCTTCTCGCTGGTCACCCTGGTTCTCGTCGCCACCAACGAATGGCACGGCTTGATATGGAGTCGGGCCTCGCTCGGCACGCCGGGCTCCATGACTGTGCTGTCGCTGTCGCACGGCGTCTGGTTCTGGTTGTACGCGACCTATTGGCTGATCATGGTGCTGTTCGGCAGCCTGTTCTTGCTGAGCGCGGCCTACCGCCATCCGCAACTGCATCGTCACCAGGCCGTGCTTCTCACCATCGCGGCGATCGTGCCTTGGGTGGGCAACGTCCTCTCCGTCTTCTGGCTCGTGCCGGACGTGGGCCTAGACCTGAACCCCCTCGCCCTCACGGTGGCGGGCGTGGCTTTGGCGCTCAGCATGTCGAGCTTCCATCTACCCACTCTGCTGCCTGCTCTGCTTCCCGTAGCCCGCAACCAGGTGCTCGAGACCATGAAGGATGGAGTGCTCGTGCTCGAGGCCACCGGCAAGGTGGTGTACGTCAACCCGGCCGCGACCGCCATGTTGGGAGCGCGGGCCGCCGACCTGATGGGCCTGACGGCCTCCACGGTGCTGAGCGATGCTTCGACCGAGCTGCTGAACGGAGCGAAGGATCCCTGTGCGCAATTCGAGATACACAAGGGGGAGGGGGAGTCTCACCGCAGCTACGACGTGGTCAGCTCTCCTCTGGGCCTGGGCGGCGGCATAGGCGTCGGCCGGCTGCTGGTGGTGCGCGACACCACCGAGCGCTACGAGGCCGAGCGGGCCCTCCGAGAGAGCGAAGACCAGCTCCGCCAAGCCCAGAAGATGGAGGCGGTCGGCCAACTGGCGGGCGGCATCGCGCACGACTTCAACAACCTGCTGACGGCCATCATCGGCTACGCGGAGCTCATACTGCACTCAGACGGCGGCGACACCGAGTCTTTGCGCAAAGACGTGGCCGAGATCAAGGCGGCCGCCGACCGGGCCGGCAACCTCACCCGGCAGATACTGGCCTTCTCGCGCCGCCAGGCCCTGCGACCCGAGGTGCTGTCGCTGAACGACGTCGTCAAAGACGCCGAGGGGCTCCTCGACCGCACTCTGGGCGAGCACATCGAGCTCATCACCCTGCTGCAGCCTGAGCTGGGG
>JAFGIH010000532.1 GCA_016929985.1 Thermoleophilia bacterium
AGAGCGTCGGCCCAGGCCTGGTAGAACTTGCCGTTGTTGGAGGTCGCCGGGTCGTGCATGGAAAGCGAGAATTCGTAGTAGTCGAAGTCGTCGAAGGCTCCGGCAGCCGCCGTGGTGGCGGTGGTAGCAGGAGCAGATGTCGTGGCCGTGGTGGCCGCGGTGGTCTCGGTCGGGGCCGCCGTGGTGGCCGTGGTGGCCGCGGTGGTCTCGGTCGTGCCGTCGTCGCCGCAGGCCACGAGTGCGAGCACCATCGCCAAAGCCGCCACAAGCAGAACTACTGAACGCAATGTCTTAGATCTCACAGATCTCCCTCCTCAAAGTGTTTTCAGCTCCGCGCCTGTCCGCACGGACTCCTGTAGATTGGTAGCAATCCGACAACCATTCTCCCATATGCCGGTTGATTCAGGAACCGTCTCGCGCAAAACGGGGCGACGGGCAGCGGAAAAGACAGGCTCCACACTGGGGGACGAAAGTGAACTGGTTGAGCTCGGCATCGTATGGATGGGGTTTGGTGGACGCAAGCGCGGCCCGGAAGTCGTCTTCGGTGGGATCGGGGGGCATGGCGACCTTGGTCCTTCGGTAGCCGTTTTCGGGGAAAGGCCATTTGCACTTCACCGGTTGGACGCGGACATACTCGCACGTCTTGTCGCCGATACTGAGCGAGACCTTCCCGCCAAGTGCCTTCGTCGGGCAGGCCCGGACGCAGGCCTCTCCGCACAGATCCGGCCGGCACAACTCAGCACCCTCGTACAGGGGGGAGGGGTCCAGGGGCGCGTCGGTGATGATGGAAACGAACCGTTGTCTCGCGCCGAACTCGGGGGTCAGCACCAGGCCACTCAGCCCGAATTCGCCAAGACCGGCCGCCACGGCGGCGTGACGATGGGAGAAGTCCGCTCTGCTGCCGAACTTGTAGTTGATGCCGGTGGGCGGGAACGGGAGGGCTCGAAAGCCCCTCTTTTCCAGGAACCGTGCCACGCCCGCCGCGGCCGACGAGAGGTCCCAATTGGGCACCACGTACCCGTACCACATATAGGGTCCGAGGGTCTTGCCCGGCTCGTCATAATGGCCCGCCACTTCTATGGCGCCATCGGGGATCTTCGCGGCAAGCACGACCACCGACGTGGCCCCGGGCAGGTAGTCGCTCGGACGGTTGCCCTCTGGAGCGCCGTCGAGGCGTTCCGCCGCGGCCACGCCCACCAGGTCGATGGAGGCCATGCCGAGCGCCGTCTCACGCAGGTCGCGGGTCAGAGTATCGTCTGGGTGGTGCACCAAGCTCCTCCTCCGATGACTGACGGTCGTCACCTAGTATGTCATGCGCCGGGCGAGGTAGGCTTGAGCAGGTGCGCGGTGGTGTTGGAGGCGCGGACGTGAAAGGCGGGGACGTGACAGGTGCGGACGCGAGAGGCACCGATGTGAAGTCCAAGACGTTCCTGGTCGAGGCCTTCCGGCACGCCTTGCGCGAGGTGGCTCCGGAGAGCGTGCTGCCCGGGACCCTGCCGGCTCCTCCCAAGGGCCGCACCGTGGTGGTGGGCGCCGGCAAGGCCGCGGCGTCGATGGCCCGGTTCGTGGAGCAGATCTGGACTACGGAGCTGTCGGGCCTCGTTGTCGTGCCGCATGGGTATGCGCTTCCCTGCGGGCGGATACGGGTCTTGGAGGCGGCCCACCCGGTCCCCGATGACGCGGGGGCGGCCGCGGCCCGCGAGATCCTCGGCCTCGTGAGAGGCCTGAGCGATGAAGACCTGGTGCTCGCCCTCTTCTCGGGCGGAGGCTCTGCGCTCCTACCCTTGCCTGCCGGCGAGGTCACCATGGCCGACAAGAGGTCGCTCACCAGCCGGCTGCTCCGTGCCGGGGCGGCCATCGGCGAGATCAACTGCGTGCGCAAGCACCTCTCGGTCATCAAGGGCGGCAGGTTGGCTCGAGCGTGCGCCCCGGCCGCGCTTGCGAACATCCTCATCTCCGACGTGGCCGGTGACGACCCGTCTGCCATCGCCTCCGGGCCCGGGGTCCCCGACCCTTGCAGCCTCGCCGACGCCCGTCGTGTCATCGAGAAGTACGGCCTCGATGCATCCGCCCCGGTGCTGCGCCATCTCTCCTCACCAGAGAACGAGACGCCCAAGCCCGGAGACCCCTGTTTCGCCCGGATGGGGTACAGGATCGTCGCGTCGTCGCAGACCTTTCTGGAGGCCGCCGCGCGGTTCTTCGAGCGCCGCGGCCTACGGCCGGTGATCCTTAGCGACTCCGTACAGGGTGAGTCCAGGGACGTCGCCTTGGTACACGCCGCCGTAGCGCGGCAGATCGCGCGGCATGGCCAGCCCGTGCCGGCGCCCTGCGTGCTTCTGAGCGGTGGCGAAACGACTGTGACCGTGCGTGGACCGGGGCGTGGAGGGCGCAACACTGAGTTCCTCTTGGCCCTTGTTTTGGCGCTGGGAGAGGACGTGCGTTATGCGGCGCTTGCGTGCGACACCGATGGCGTCGATGGGATGGCCGGCGCAGTCGCGGCCGCGTCCGAAGGCGGCTTCGGGCCGGCGGCCGCAATCGGTGCTCGGCCCGTCGCCGGCGCCGTCGCCGGGTCGGACACTCTCGCCAGGGCTGCCGCGGCCGGTCTCGATCCCGGCCGTCTACTCCACGACAACGATGCCCACACGTTCTTCGAAGCGCTGGGCGACACGGTGGTGACCGGCCCCACCCATAACAACCTGAACGACTTCCGGGCGCTCCCGGTGCACCGGCAGCCGTCAGTCTCCTAGGTGCAGTTGCCCTCTGCCCGCTCTGCCGTCCTTGCCGACAGCCGGGCAAGGGGTCTCTTCTTGTGCACCCATCTCATCATCCAGCGGGGCATGACCGTCATCGTCGCCGCCATGGCTTTGGCCGACAGTCCGGGTACGACAACGGCTCTGCCGTGAGACAGCCCCCGCACGGCGGCCTTGGCTACGCCCGCCGGGTCTTTCATGATGCCGTACTTGACTGCCAGCGGCACCGGGATGCCCG
>JAFGIH010000533.1 GCA_016929985.1 Thermoleophilia bacterium
CGTTCTCGACCTCCTCCTGCTGCTCCCCCGCTAGGGGGAGATATTCGCGAAGCCGGCGCCACCCGGCATATCAGTAGCCATGATTTCGTAGAAGAGCCAGGAGGTAGAGACATGTCCAAGAAAAACCCATCCGCGGATGCCGCGGTCGCCGACGCCGCGTGCGCCCCGCGGCGCAACATCGGAGTGCCGGTCGTCTTCTTCGACACCACGCTGCGCGACGGCGAGCAGTCGCCCGGCAGCAGCCTGAACGCCTCTGAGAAGCTGGAGATAGCCCATCAATTGGCGCGCTTGGGCGTCGACGTCATCGAGGCTGGGTTCCCCGCCAGCAGCCCCGGCGATTTCGCCGCCGTGCAGACCATCGCTCGAGAGGTGAAGGGCCCCGTCATCTGCGGCCTGGCGCGGTGCACAGAGGGCGACATCCGCAATTGCTGGGATGCCATCAAAGACGCCGAACGCCCCCGCATCCACACCTTCGTGTCGACCTCCGACATCCACCTGCAGCATCAGATGCACGTGAGCCGGGAGGAGATCGTGAAGATCACCCGTGAGATGGTGGAGTTGTGCGTCTCGCTCTGCCCCGACGTGGAGTTCTCGGCCATGGACGCCACCCGCTCCGACGTGGACTTCCTGGCCGAGGTGTTGGGCACCGCCGTCGCGGCAGGCGCCACCACCATCAACGTGCCCGACACGGTCGGGTACTCCCTGCCGGGCGAGTACGCGGCGCTCATGGACCGGCTGTACGAGAAGATCCCCGGCCTCGAGAACGTGGTGCTGAGCGCGCATTGCCACAACGATCTAGGGGTGGCGGTCGCCAACACCCTGGCCGCGGTGGAGCGGGGCGCCACGCAGGTGGAGGTGGCCATCAACGGCCTGGGCGAGCGGGCCGGCAACGCCGCCCTCGAAGAGGTGGCGATGGCCCTGGTCACGCGGCGCGACATCCTGGAGCGCCCTTGCAACGTCGTCACCACCGAGATCGCCCGGGCCAGCCGCATGGTCTCCAGCTTCACCGGTCACATCGTGCAGGCCAACAAGGCGATCGTGGGCAAGAACGCCTTCGCTCACGAATCCGGCATCCACCAGGACGGCGTGCTCAAGGAGCGCACCACCTACGAGATCATGCGGGCCCGCGACATCGGCCTCGTCGACAGCGACATAGTCCTGGGTAAGCACTCGGGCCGCCACGCTCTGCGGTCGCATCTGGCCGAACTGGGCATCCATCTGGAGGGCCCGGAGCTGGACGAGGTCTTCCGTCGCTTCAAGGCCATTGCCGACAAGAAGAAAGAAGTCACCACCACCGATCTCGAAGCCTTGGTGGGCGAGGAACTGCGCCAGCGCGAGGATGTCTACGCTCTCGAGCATGTGTACGTCTCCACGGGCACGGACATCATCTCTTCGAGCCAGGTCGCGGTGCGCAAAGAGGGTAAGAAGCACCCGGGCAAAGCCTTCACGGGTGGATCGGTGGAGTCGGTCTTCCTGGCCATCGACGATGCCGTGGGCTTGACGGGCAAGCTGCTCGACTATCAGGTACGCTCGATAACGTCCGGCAAGGACTCGCTGGGCGAGGTGCGGGTGGTCGTGGAGGTGGACGGCAAGCGTTATGCCGGCCAAGCGGTCTCCATCGACGTGCTCGAAGCCTCGGCCAAGGCCTACGTCCGGGCGCTCAACAACGTGGCCATGAATCGCGAGGCAGGAGGGGCCCGCGGCGACCGTCTGTATCTGTAGGGAGGAGTGACTGTGGCGGGACGAGAGACGCAGAAAGCGGGACCCTTCGGGGCTTGGACCACGCTGAAGCTACCCGAGGGAGCCGCCAGGATCGCGGACCTGGGGGCGCTCGCGCGAGCGACCGGCCGCGATTTGGACCGGCTGCCGTACTCCATCAGGGTGCTGCTCGAGAACGCCCTCCACCATTGCGGCACTCCAACCGCAATGGGCCGCCTTTGCGGCCAAGATGGCGCGGCCGGACCGAGCGGCGCCTCTCGGCCGGCGGTGGTGAGCGAGACCGACCTTCTCGCCATCCTCGATTGGGACCCCGCCTCAGCCGACCGTCCCGAATTCGCCTTCATGCCCGCCCGGGTGTTGCTGCAGGACTTCACCGGCGTGCCCTGCGTGGTCGATCTGGCTGCGCTGCGCTCGGCGGTGGCCCGGAGCGGCGGCGATCCTTCCGTCATCGACCCCAGCGTGCCGGTGGACCTGGTCATCGACCACTCGGTGCAGGTCGACTACGCCGGCGTCTCCGACGCCTGTCGCCGCAACATGGAGCTGGAGATGGAGCGCAACGGCGAGCGCTATGCGCTGCTGCGTTGGGCGCAAGGAGAGTTCGCCAACCTGCGGGTGGTGCCGCCCGGCGCCGGCATCTGCCATCAGGTGAACCTGGAGTATCTGGCCGAGGTCGTCCGGAGTGACGGGGCGGCCGGCGGCGCCGCCCGGGGGGGCGCCGCGGCTCCGGCGGGCGGCGCAGGGGCCGGAGGCCGGGCGCCCGCCGGCCCGGCCTGGCTCTACCCCGACACGGTCATCGGCACCGACTCTCACACCACCATGATCAACGGCCTGGGCGTGCTGGGCTGGGGGGTGGGCGGCATCGAGGCCGAGGCGGTCATGCTCGGGCAGCCCTACTTCATGTTGGTGCCGCAGGTGGTGGGGGTTCGCCTCGCCGGACGGCTCGCGCCCGGCGCCACCGCCACCGACCTCGTGCTCACCGTCACCAAGCTCCTGCGTGGAGTGGGGGTGGTGGGCCGCTTCGTGGAGTATTTCGGCCCCGGAGCCGAAGGCCTCACCCTCGCCGACCGGGCCACGGTGGCCAACATGGCGCCGGAGTACGGCGCCACCTGCGGGTTCTTCCCGGTGGACGGCGAGACCATCGCCTATCTGCGGCAGACGGGTCGCTCAGACGCGCTCTGTGCCCGGGTGGAGACCTACAGTCGCGCGCAACACCTGTTCAGGGAGCCGGGTTCGGCAGACCCCGAGTACTCCTGGGTGGTGGAGCTCGACCTGGGCGACGTCCGGCCCAGCCTGGCCGGTCCGCGCCGTCCGCAGCAGCGGGTCGCGCTCGCAGACATGGCTGCGCGGTTCCGTCACGATCTGTCGACGCTGGCGGGCGGCAGAGACGAGCCCATCCAGGTCAAGGTGGAGTTCGACAGCGATGAGAGCGCCGGGCGCGGCAGCGGCCGCGAACTGGTGCGCGACGGTCACGTGGTCATCGCCTCCATAACCAGCTGCACCAACACCTCCAATCCGGCCCTGATGCTGACAGCCGGGCTGCTCGCACGCAAGGCCAGAGACCTGGGGCTGACTCCGAAGCCCTGGGTGCGGACCAGCCTGGCGCCCGGCTCGCGGGCGGTCACCGGCTACCTGACCGCGGCGGGGCTACTGGAGCCGTTGGAACAACTGGGTTTCGGCGTGGTGGGCTACGGATGCGCCACGTGCATCGGCAACAGCGGACCGCTGCCGGCCGGTCTCGAGCGTGCAGTCGGCGACGAGGGATTGGTGGTTGCGGCGGTGCTCTCCGGCAACCGGAACTTCGAAGCTCGGATCCATCCCGCGGTGCGGGCCAACTACCTGGCTTCACCGCCCCTGGTGGTGGCCTACGCCCTCGCCGGCACCGTGGACATCGACCTGGCCAGCGAGCCGCTCGGCACCCGCCCCGATGGCCGCCCGGTGTATCTCAGCGATCTCTGGCCTCCCGCGGATGAGGTCGAGGAGATGGCCGCCTGCGCGCTGCGGCCCGAGTTGTTCCGTGCGGAGTACGAGGCGGCGTTGCAGGGCACCGAAGCCTGGAGATCCATGGCCGTGCCCCGTGGCGCTCTGTACGCCTGGCAGAGAGATTCCACCTACGTGAAAGAGCCGCCCTTCCTCGAGCGGTTCCGTAGCGAACCGGAGCCGCCTGCCGACATCCAGGGGGCCCGCATCCTCGCCATCTTGGGCCACTCGGTCACCACCGACCACATCTCTCCGGCCGGGTCGATCGCGCGGACCAGTCCGGCGGGACGCTACCTCATCGAGCACGGGGTGAGTCCGTTGGACTTCAACACCTACGGCGCGCGCCGCGGCAACCACGAGGTGCTGCTGCGGGGGGCCTTCGCCAACGTGCGGCTGCGCAACGCCATGGCGGAGGGCCGCGAAGGCGGGTGGACCAAGCATCATCCCTCTCGCGAGGTGCTCTCCATCTACGAAGCGGCCATGCGGTACCAGGCGGAGTCGGCGCCGCTTGTGATCTTCGCCGGCAAGGAGTACGGCACGGGCAGTTCCCGCGACTGGGCCGCCAAGGGAACGGCTCTCCTGGGGGTGCGGGCGGTCATCGCCGAGAGCTTCGAGCGCATCCATCGCAGCAATCTGGTGGGGATGGGCGTTCTGCCGCTCGAACTGCCCTCCGGTTGCACTGTCGAGGGATTGGGACTGCTCGGTGATGAGTCGGTAGACCTCGAGGGATTGAGCGGTCCGCTGACTCCCGCAGCAACGGTGCGGGTGCGCATCCGGCGGGAGGATGGAGAACGGCGGACCGGCCAGTCAGACCTGACCCTCGAGTGCCGGGCCCGCCTCGATTCGTCGGTGGACGTGGAGTACTACCTGCACGGAGGAGTGCTGCCTCGCGTGCTTCGGTTGAAGCTCGGCGCATAACACCACAGATCGCACTAGCGTTCGACCCAGTCCAGACCGTATATTGGTGCGCGGACCAAGCAGCCGCTTGGCCCGTCAGCCAAGAACGACAGACGGAGGGAGCATGGACAGAGGCATGGACAGGAAGCGCGGGGGGATGCTCACGGCGGCGCTTTTCCTACTGATCGCCGGTTTGATCATGGTGATGGTGAGCGGATGCGGGGGCTCCGACTCAGACGACACCGACACCACTACCACCGCGGCCTCGTCCACCGGCTCCTCAGCGGCTCAGTCGGGTGACGGTGGCGAAGGCGCGCTCTTGGGCACGGAGATCTTGGATACCTTCGACGAGCTGGTCGCCAAGGTGTCGGACATCGTCAAGAGCAAGCCCGAGCCGGCAGTCGTGAAGCCGCAACTCGAAGAGCTCTATGCCTCATACGAGCCCACCATGAAGGAGCTCAACACGCAGTACCTGGCCCTCAAAGATTCCAGCGCGAGCGAGTTCGGGGCCTGCAACCGCTTCCTGAGCGACAACAGGCCGCAGCGCGTCAGCGCGATCACCAACGTAATGGTGGAGCCCATCAAGTACTACAACTTCGAACTGGGCGCGCAGGATATCGTCGCACTGATCTCGGAGAAGCCGGTCGAACTCTTGGACATAGCGGTCGCGCAGAACTAGAACGTCACCGGGTCGGCGACCACCCGCTCCACAGGTACGGCGCCGCGGACGGAGTTGCCCACCACGACCTCGTCGGCGGTAAGTAGTTCGTCCAAGGTCAGAGACTGTTCGTCCGCGGCCGTCTCGAGCATGTGCCAGGCTCGCCAGATGCCCGGAAGAAGCCCGTCGGTGAGCGGTGGGGTGACCCACCGCTCACCGAAGCGGGCGAACACGTTGGTGATGGCTCCCTCGGTCACGCGGTCGAGCCTGTTCAAGAACAGGGCATCGAAGCATCCGGCATGCTCGGCCCGGCGGTGCTCGCGGTTGTAGAAGCCGCGCACGGTGGTCTTGTGCTGCAAGAACGGGTCGCCGGGCTCGGTGCGGAAGGGCGATACAAGCAGCGCCACCGGGCCTTTCGGCGGTTCCGGCAAGGCTCGCTGTGACAGGTTGAACCCCGCGTGGGCGTCCAGATCGACGTGGACCACGGCCGGCTGTGGTGTGATGCGGCCCATGCCCACGAGCAGGTCGAGCAGGACCGCGCGATCGAAAGAGAAGCCGAGCGCCTCGGCCGAGGCGGCCATGCGGCGTAGGTGGTCTTCCAAGAAGCGGTAGCGGTCGAGGATAGCGGCGTCACTCATGCCGAGCGACGTACTGAGGCCGGCCACTCCATCGGGGCTTTCAATCGTGGCATCCCAATCACGAGGCCCCAACAGGATGGTCTCGAAAAGTTGTAGTTCGCCGGCCGGACTCGGTCGCGCCACGACCCGCCGGCTGCCCTGCGCACGCTGGCCGCGGGCGGTCCGCGCCGCGGATCTGGCGGCCGCCATGAGCGTCATCGCCGGGTCGGCGCGCCAGGCGCCCGTCTCGGGGGGCGTGGCGAAGGTGGCCTTCACCAGGGTCTCCTCGTACTCCGAGGCCGGATCGGCATCCCAGACGATCCCGGAGCCCGTTCCCAGCTTGCAGCGCCCGTCCTTGTGGATGATGGTGCGGATGGGGATGTTGCAGGTGAAGTCGCCACCTGGGAAGAAGCAGCCGATCGCACCCGTGTACACCTCGCGGGGTTCCGTCTCGAGCTCGGCGATGATCTCCATGGTGTGGTGCTTGGGCGCGCCGGTGATGGACGCTCCCGGGAAGACGGCCCGCATGATCTGGTCCAGACTCGCGCGGGGGTTCACGTCGCCGGTCACCACGCTCGTCATCTGCCACACGGTACGGTAGGGCTCTACAGCGTAGAGCGTCGGCACGTGCACGCTCCCCGCCCGGCAGACCCGGCCCAGGTCGTTTCGCACCATATCCACGATCATGAGGTTCTCAGCCCGCTCCTTCTCGGTCTCGGCAAGCTCGTAAGCCAGCGCCACGTCCTCGGCGTGCACGGCACTGCGGGGCCGCGTGCCCTTCATGGGGCGGCTCTCCAGCTGTCTTCCATCGCGCCGCACGAACATCTCCGGCGAGAGGCTTATCACCTGGGCGTCGCCCAGATCGAGATAGGCCGCGTAGGGGACCGCCTGCCGCACTACGAGGGCCAGAAAGTAGTCGAGAGGGTCCACGCGCTCCGCGGGTGGAGTCCAGTCGGGCGTCAATTCGTAGCGACCGCGCACGGTGTAGTTCACCTGGTAAGTATCGCCGGCTGCGATGTACTCCCTCACCCGCTTGATCGCCTCCACGTACTCGTCGCGGGTGACGCTCAAGCGTGGCCTCGACTCAGAGAGGATCTTACGGAGGCGGACAAGATCCAGCGCGTCCAGACGCCCCTGCCACTCCTCCGCCGAGAGCGCGGTGAGCGACCCGGGGGGAAACACGGCCATCCAGGCCAAGGGCAGGGCATCGGGCGCCGGGGTCTGCACCGTGAGTCCGTAGGCGGCCCCGGCCTCGTAGGCCAGGTATCCGGCCACATAGTTGCCCTGCAACTGCTCGGCGTCGACCTCATCCAGCAGGCCGTGCACTTCGTCCGGAGTGGTGGCGACGAGTATGCGGCTGGGGTCGGAGAAGACGAGGGTCTCGTCGCCCCGCAAACCTGAGAGCCAGGTCTCGTCCTGTCGCCTGGAGCCCGCCGCGCGCGGCAACCACGCACCCTGGCCGGCGAAGACACAGGTGCCTGGGCTACGAGGCATAGCCGGCGAAGTTCTCCACGACGGTCTGCGACTCCGGCACCTGCAGCTCGCCCAGGATCTTCTGCATAGCGACGACCATGGGAGGCGGTCCCACTATGTAGTAGGTCCAGGCCGAAGGGTCGGGCAGTTCGGCCCGTACGACATCGGTGGTGATGAAGCCGCGATGGCCCTTCCAGTCCTCGGTCGGGTTGGTGATGACCAGCACCACGCGTAGCCCGGGGATCTTCTCAACCAGCTCGTCGAGCTCGTCACCATAGACGACTCCGTCCTCGGTCATGCACCCGTAGAAGAGCACGATCTCCTGTCCCGCGATCCTCCCGGCTCCGTCCGTATCGGCCAGGTACCGCAGCATGCTCCGGACGGGAGTGATGCCCACGCCACCCGTAAGGAAGGCGATCTTGGGGGCGTCGTATCTGAAGACGAACTTGCCCAGGGGGCCGTAGAACTGCGCCTCCGCGCCAAGCGTAAGTGCGTCGAGGGCGTCTTTGAACGGCGATCCGGTGAGGCGGGTGGTCAACTCCACGAAATCCTCGGTGGGCGAGTCGCAATGGCTGAAAGCATGGGTCAGCGGCCCCTCAGGCGAGGGTATGGTGATGGTGTAATACTGCCCCGCTTCGAAGCTGTAGTCCGAGGGGCGGGAAAAGCGGTAACTGGTTGTGCCGGGGATGCGCTGGATCTTTTCGAGGAGCACGCCGGTGAAGCTTGTGGGGTCCATGAGTGGTCGACCTCTCTTCAGAGTTGCGCGGGTTCGGGTGCCTGAGGGATAGAATAGCAGCCGTGTTCGGCACGAACGTCCGTGTTCGACCCGAGGAGTGACACCATCGCGATGACCGAACAGTACGCCAAAGCGTCTACACAAGATGTTCCAAGCCGCCCGGCCGTGTCGGCAGTGCGCTGCTCCGAGTACGAGATCGAGGCGGTCCGCGCCGCGCTCGAGCGGCTGCTGGACCCGCTGGGAGGTATGGCCGCCTTCGTGCGGCCCGGCGAGCGCATCGCTCTCAAGCCCAACGTCCTCATGCCCAC
>JAFGIH010000534.1 GCA_016929985.1 Thermoleophilia bacterium
CATCTGGTCTCCTTCAGACAGACACGCGAGCTTGCTCGCTCCTCCCCCGGCCTTCTGGGCCGGGTCCGCGAGCCGTGCAACGCTAGAGGCTAAGGATCAGACTGAAAATCTGCGAGAAGAGCCAGTCCACCACCCCCAGCACCAACGCCAGAGCCAGCATAGCCACCATCACGATCAGCGTCAGGTTCGCCGCCTCCTGCCGGGTAGGCCAGGTGACCTTCTTCATCTCGTACCAGGTGGCGCGCAGATAGTCTGTCATGCGCGTGCCGATCCGAAGTCGGGCGCCTTGTTCCGCCGCTTTCCGCTTTGCCATGGACAATCTTCTCCGCCTGTCTAGCGCATCATCTGCATACGTTGTAAGACACCGCCCCATCCCCTTCCATGGGGCGGTGTCTCTCCATCAGGCAGGCGAGGCAGGAATCGAACCCGCAGCCTACGGTTTTGGAGACCGTTGCTCTGCCAATTGAGCTACTCGCCTGCGACGCCGGGCCCGTCCTGGGACAGGCTGGCGGTAGACTCCGCTTACCTAGTTTCCCGATGCAGCGTATGGGTGCGGCAGCGCGGACAGTACTTCTTCAGCTCCATCCGCCCCGCGTCATTCCGCCGGTTCTTGGTAGATGTGTAGTTCCGTTCCTTGCACTCTGTACAGGCAAGGGTCATCACGATCCGAATCGCCTTCTTGGCCATCTTGTGCGCCCTATTCCCAGATCTTGGTAATGACGCCAGCGCCGACGGTTCGCCCGCCCTCGCGTATGGCAAACTGCGACCCCGGTTCCAATGCCACCGGCACTATCAACTCCACCCGCAGGTTGATGCTATCCCCGGGCATCACCATCTCCACCCCTTCCGGCAGCTTGACCGACCCCGTCACATCCAACGTCCGAATGTAGAACTGCGGCCGGTATCCCTCAAAGAACGGCGTGTGCCGCCCCCCTTCGTCCCGCCGCAAGACATATACCTCCGCGTCAAAGGTCGTGTGCGGCCGGATCGATCCCGGCTTGCCCAGCACCATCCCCCGCTCTACATCCTCCCGGTCAATCCCCCGCAACAACACCCCTACGTTGTCCCCCGCTATCCCCTCGTCCAGCGTCTTCCGGAACATCTCCACACCCGTGCAGACCGTCTTCCGCGTCTCCCGTAACCCGATGATCTCCACTTCCTCCATCGTCCGGATCCGCCCACGCTCTACTCGCCCCGTCACCACCGTCCCTCGCCCCTTGATGCTGAACACATCCTCAATCGGCATCAGGAACGGCCGGTCTACCTCCCGCTCCGGCGTCGGTATGTACTCGTCCACCACCCGCATGAGCTCCCAGATGCACTCATACTCCGGCGCATTCGGATCGGTGCTCGTACTCTCCAACGCCGCCCGCGCACTCCCCCGCACAATCGGCGTGTCGTCCCCAGGAAAACGATAACTGCTCAACAACTCCCGAAGCTCCAACTCCACCAGCTCCAATAGCTCCGGATCGTCCATCATGTCCACTTTGTTCAAAAACACCACTATCGCCGGCACTTCCACCTGCCGCGCCAACAATACGTGCTCCCGCGTCTGCGGCATCGGCCCATCCGGCGCCGCCACCACCAGAATCGCCCCGTCCATCTGCGCCGCGCCCGTGATCATGTTCTTGATATAGTCCACGTGCCCCGGACAGTCCACGTGCGCATAGTGCCGCTTCTCCGTCTCATATTCCACGTGCGCAATCGCAATCGTGATCCCCCGCGCCTTCTCCTCCGGCGCGTTATCAATCGACTCAAAGGGACGAAAGTCGGCCATCCCCTTCATCCCCAACACCTTCGTCATCGCCGCCGTCAACGTCGTCTTTCCATGGTCAATGTGCCCAATCGTCCCCACATTCACGTGCGGCTTGGTTCGCTGAAATTTCTGCTTCGCCATCTTGGCCCCTCCTCGAGCTGTTCGATGAATCGTTGCTGGCTGCGTGCAACTGGCAGCACGTACAGCCTTCCCCCAAGCCCACGATGGGATTTGAACCCATGACCTCGCCCTTACCAAGGGAGTGCTCTGCCGACTGAGCTACGTGGGCAACGGCATTGCCTTCTGGTCAGGAGCCACCCGTCGGACTCGAACCGACGACCCAGCGCTTACAAGGCGCTTGCTCTACCGACTGAGCTAGGGTGGCCAGGATCTGCCCACCTGAACCAGACGACAGACAAGTATACAAAGATTCGAACCAAAAGTCAAATCCCGCTTCTTTGGCGGGATCAACGCCGATCCCCATCGTGGCGGAGGGGGTGGGATTCGAACCCACGGAGGCTTGCGCCTCACGCGTTTTCGAGACGCGCGCATTCGACCGGGCTATGCTACCCCTCCGAGCGCAGCCGATTATAGCATAGACCCCCAGAACACACAAAAACCCCAGAGCGCGTCACCCGCTGCCCCATCAGAAGACCCAGTTCTGCCGAGATTTCCTTCCCCATCAGCGACAGGGGCAACGCCTCTCGCCCCTGGCAAGCGGGACGCGAGGCGTGGGCGCGGATTCCTCACCGACGGACGGTGGCAGGGATCTCTCACCGCTGCGCGGCCCAGCGTGAGGGGGGAGGCTGTCACGTTAGGTGGTTTCGGCGACCAAGAAGTGGGAAAGGCCCAGCCGGCGGGCCGGGGAGCGCTCCAGCCGGTAGGTTACTGCCCGCAAGAGCTTCCCGAGCCGTGGACGGCTGCTCACCAGCTTGTCGTACCCGGCAAAAATCTGGGTGTGCACCACCAACCGCAGTGGCAGCCCTTCCAGCAGCGCCCGCAGGTCTCGTGCGGTATAGGCGCGCACGTGCGGGCAGAAGCGCTTCCGCCAGCGATCGGGCAGGTAGTTGACCAGAGGGACATTCCCAAAACGGTACCGCCCTCGCCAGTAGACGCCATGGGTCTC
>JAFGIH010000535.1 GCA_016929985.1 Thermoleophilia bacterium
AGAAGTTAAGCCCCTCAACGCCGATGGTACTGCAGGGGAGACCCTGTGGGAGAGTAGGAAGTCGCCGGGATTTGTTTTGAGCCCGCCAGTGATGGCGGGCTCTCTTTTTTGGTTTGCCTTGGCTGTCCGAGCCCCTATAATGCCTTAGGCGGCAGAAGCCTGTTCCGATCCCGACTTGCGAGGGGATGGTTGAAATGGTAGGAAAAGTGGAGTGGGGGCTTCGCGGAGTCATCGTCCCCTTGATAACGCCGTTCAACGAAGATCTTAGCGTGGACTATGCCGGTGTGGCGACACTGGTCGACTACTTCATCGAAGAGGTGGGGTGCGACGGTCTGGTGCCGTGCGGTACCACCGGCGAGTCACCTACTCTTTCTCATGAGGAGCACATCGAGGTTGTTCGAGCTGTGGTGCGTCAGACCAAGGGACGAGTGCCGGTGATCGCCTCGGCCGGCTCGAACTCGACCAGGGAGGCCGTCCATCTGACCGGTATGGCGGCAGAGGCCGGCGCGGACGCGACCTTGCAGGTTGGGCCGTACTACAACAAGCCCACTCAGGAGGGCCTCTACAACCATTTCGTGACGGTGGCGGGGGCAACGAAATTGCCGCTCATCATCTACAACATCCCCGGAAGAACGAGTCGCAACATCGAGCCGCAGACCATTGCACGGCTGTGGGCGGACCTGCCGAACGTCGTTGGCGTCAAGGACTGCTCCAACGATCTGCATCAGACCATGTCGATCTACCGGTCTACTGATCCAGAGACGTTCAAGATCTACTGCGGCGAGGACATCATGACCTTCAGCCTGCTGTGCCATGGCGGAGCCGGGGCCATCGCGGCCGTCGCTCACGTGGTGGGGCGTGAGGTCAAGGCCATGTGCGAGGCGGTCTGGACAGGGCGCCTGGCCGAGGCGCGAGATATCCACTATCGCACGATGGACATCGTCGACTCGTTGTTCGTCGAGCCCAATCCGACGGCCGTGAAGCAGGCACTCGAGTGGTTGGGACTGCCGGCAGGGCCGCTGCGGCCTCCGCTCGAACGACTGACTGACGCGGGACAGCAAGTGCTTCGCTCGGCGATGGAAGCTGGAGGCTGGCTGAAGTAGGCGCCGTGGGGTAGTCCGGGGGGGCCATCTTCCAACCAAAGTCCTAGGCCGACCCGATTGGCAGGCGCTACACTGCTCGGAGTTCAAGATGGCGTAGGGAGGATGCGTGCAGTACTACTTGTATGTGGTGGCGCTGTTGTTCGGGTTGGCTATCGGTAGCTTCCTGAACGTGGTCATCTACCGCCTCCCTCGCCATGAGTCACTTGTGCGCCCCGGCTCCCACTGTCCCAAATGCGAGTCGGCCATCCGCTGGTACGACAACCTCCCGGTGATCAGCTGGCTGGTTCTGCGGGGGCAGTGCCGCGACTGCGGGGCGCGCATCTCGCCGCGGTACATCGGGGTCGAGGCGCTCACGGGGGCGCTCTTTGTCCTTGCCATGTGGCGGCTTGATCTCACCTGGACGCTACTGGTGGCCGTGGCCTTCATCTCAGCGCTCGTTGCCATTGCATTCATCGACTACGACCATATGATCATCCCTGACGCGATCGTGTTGCCGGGGGCGGTGATCGGACTGGCGGCCTCCATCGCGCTGGAGCCCGACAGGTGGTGGGTGTATCTAGTGGCGGGTTTCGGGGGCGCCGTCTTCTGCTTTGCTTTGGCGATGCTGTGGCCCGGCGGGGGCATGGGCTTTGGTGATGTGAAGATGGCGCTCTTCATCGGCTTCGTGCTCGGGACCAGCGTTATCGTCGCTTTCTTCCTGGCGTTTCTGGTCGGCAGCATCGTCGGCGTCTACCTGGTGGTAGTGCGGAAACGCTCGGGCAAGAGCAAGCTCCCCTTCGGCCCCTTTCTGGCGTTCGGCAGCGTCGTGGCTATTCTGGCAGGAGAGTTGCTGCTGAGCTTGTATCAGAGTACATACAACTAAGAGGGGAATGGCGACGGACCTGGAAATAAGTGTCACTGTGATGCTGCATGCTACAGTTGAACGCGTGGATGGCCGATACTTTAGGGTGCTATTGGATAGACTGGTTGAGCGTCCCCCTGTGAGATCCGGATCGAGGTGAATGCGTGGCTCTAGGTTTCCAATCGGCACAAGTAGCCCTGGATATCGGCGGGTCTGCGTTGGTCGGCCTTCAGACAGTTGGAAACGCCGGGCGGCTCAAGTTGCGCGGCTACTATGAGTGGCCGCTGTCGGAAGGTCTTGTGGTCGACGGCGAGATCGCCGATGTCGACCTGCTGGCGCGCGAGCTGAAGGCTTTCGCCAACCAGCACAAGCTACGTGGCAAGTCTGTGCAGCTGGCCGTGAGTAATCAGAAAGTCATAGTCCGGAATATCGAGATGCCCGAGATGACCGAGAGTGAGCTGCGGGGGGCCATCGAGTTCCAGGCGCAGGACTACATCCCCATACCAGTCGACGAGGTAGTGCTCGACTTTCAGGTGGTCGGCAAAGCCCTGAACGCAGAAGGCGCGTCGCGGCAAGAGATCGTTCTGGTGGCGGCGCAGAAGGCCATGATCGGGGCATTCTGCGCGGCGCTGAAGCAGGCCGGCCTGAAGGTGGCCGGCATTGATGTCTACAGCATGGCGCTCGTTCGAGCTCTCATCCCGGCGCAGTCCTTCCTCGGGGAGGCGAACCCGGACGCCACGTGCCGCGCAATTGCCGACATATCGTCCTCGGTGTCCACTCTCGTGGTGTCGCTGGACGCCGTTCCGAAGTTCACTCGCGTGGTGAACTTCTCCAGCGATCGTTTTGCGAGAGTCTTGAGCGAACAGCGCACCATACCGGTGGAAGACGCCCAGAACTTGGCACAGCTCGTCGGGCTGGCCGGACCTCTGCCTCCGGAGAACGAGGTGTACTCCAACGAAATCGTCCAGCAGACGCAGCAGCGGCTTGGCGAGGTGGCTTCGGAGCTGAGCGACGAGATCCGTCGTTCACTGCTTTACTATCAGAGTCAGGAAGGGGCTGCTCCCGTCACCGAGTTGATCATTAGCGGGCGGGGCGCCTTAGTACGCAATCTGGATGCGCATCTGAGCGAGGTTCTCAACGTCCCCGTGACGATTGCGAATCCTTTGATTCACATCGCCGAGAACGACTCCAAGACCTCCGATGCCGATCTTGCCTTCATGGCTCCATATCTTGCAGTGGCTGTTGGGCTGGCTCTCCCCGAGGAAGACTAGTATGGCGCGACGCATCAATCTTGTTCCTGACTCAGACCGTGCTCGCACGACCACGAACCTGGCGATGCTGGGCTTTGTTGCAGCCGCTATCGTGGTACTGTTCGGCATAGGTCTTGGCTACTATCTGCTCTCGAATACTCTGAACGAGCGCAAGGATGAACTGCAGTCTCTCAAGACCGAGACCCAGGCTCTGCAAGCCCAGGTTGCCGCCCTGAAGAAGTACGACGCTCTTGCAAAGGAGCGCAAGACAGCGGAGGCAACCGTGGAAGAGATCTATGCGAGTAGGACCTTGGTTTCTGACTTCCTGGATTCCCTCAGCCTTGTCGTGCCGGAGAACGTATGGCTTGACCAACTGAGTGTCCAGACGGCCGAGTCGGGCGCAGAGGGTGCGTTAGGGGCACTCAGCCTTGCCGGGAGCACATATAGTTTTGAAGATGTTGCACAGTTGCTCGTGCGCCTTCGGCTCATCCCTTCTCTGGAGCGTATCGACCTCCAGTCGGCGGCGGGCGCGGACGCGGAGGGGGCCGTGAAGAGCTTCTCCATCCAGGCCGACCTTACTCCACCGTCTGAGGCCGAAGCTCTCCCTGTGAGTCAGGTGGAGGTAGAAGGCCTATGAGCCGCAAGGTGCATTACATCCTGATGGGTATAGGGCTTGTGGCAGTGGCCGCCCTATGCTGGTTCTTCCTGCTCAGTCCTTTACGGGGAGACATCGCTGAAACTGAGTCAGCTATCGAGGAGCAGAGGAATCAGATCAGCATTGCGAAGACGGCGCTTGCTCAGTCGCAAGTGACCCGTGATGAGGGACGAAGGAACCAGGCCAGGCTACTGGAACTGAGCAAGATGGTTCCGCCCACCGAGGAGCTACCCAGTCTTCTACTGCAACTTCAGGATCTGGCGGACCAGTCAGGCATTGATTTCCTCGCGGTCACACCAGGAGAGCCGCGAGCGGGGGAGGAGAATGCCGGCTACTTGATCCTGCCGCTTCAACTGCAGTTCAGTGGGTCCTATTTCGATGTGAGTGATTTCGCCTACCGTGCGGAGCAGATGGTGGCGGGTCCAGGAAGACTCCTGGCCATCAGCGCTGTAGATCTGAGCCCAGAAGGCGCTGGGGGGGAGGGCGCGAGTCCCAACCTTGGTGTGAGTGTCAGCATGAACGCCTTCATTCTCACGGAACCTGCTCCGCCACCGGCAGTGGCAGCGCCTGCCGAGACGACGGACGAAGATTGAGCCCCAGAGGAGACAGCAGAAGAGTGAACGATCACACGTCGCATAATAGACGAGGCGGGCACACCTCAGCAGTCCTGATGGGCGCTGTACTACTGGTCTGCATAGCTCTTTCGGGGGTGGGTTGTTTCGGCGGAGGCGATGACGGTGACAACGGGCAAGCGCCAGTCACCACGGCTCGGCCGGCCGGTAGCACGACGAGCACTACCATCGAAGTCATCGTGGACGAGAATGCTGCCTACTCCACTTTTAGAAGCAAAGACCCATTCATCGCGCAAGCGCAGAACGGCGGCGGTACACCCGCAACCACTCAGCCCACGGCCGGAACGCCGACAACAAGGCCTTCGCAGCCGTCGGTCACCACGCCTACCACGATCCGCCGCCCGACGACTACCACGCGCTTCCAGACGACCACTACCAGGCCGACCGGCGGCGGAGCGACTACCACGACGATGGCGCCCACCTCGACGACGAGCACCACAGCTCCACACGTCCATACGCTGAAGGTCCTTGGGGTGGCGCAGGTCAGCGGAGCGGCTGCCGTCACTCTTCAAGTCGACAGCAGCGTCTACAAGGACAGACGCATCGGGTCGGTCATCTCGACGAGTTGGGGTCAGATCAAGGTTCTCGATGTGAATGTTGGGAGCAAGGTCGTGACTCTGCTGCATGGCAGCGAGACTCTCAACCTCATTGCCGGACAGGCGGTATACGAGTAACCTCGTCTGGCGATCGTCAGTCTCACATATGGGTCTTTAGCTGACGGCGCCGGTGGCGCCGTCGCTGTAAGGGAGGGTTGTTGGCGATTCTACGTATGAGCACTGCCGGGGAGTCGCATGGCCCGGCCGAGCTGTGCATCCTGGAAGGGATCCCAGCGGGACTCTGCATTGAGACGGCCGATATCGACGCAGACTTGTCACGACGCCGACAGGGATACGGACGCGGTGGACGGATGGCCATCGAGAGCGATCGTTGCCGTATCGTTGCTGGGGTGCGGCATGGTGTGAGCCTGGGGAGTCCCATCGGGCTCCTGGTCGACAATCTTGATCATGCAAACTGGTCGGATCGCATGTCGCCGGACGTGCCCACCGACCCGCAAGGCTCAACGGTTTCTGCGGTGACGCTTCCGCGTCCTGGGCATGCAGACCTGGCCGGCGTGGGCAAGTATGGACATCATGACATCCGCAATGTACTGGAGCGCGCGAGTGCTCGCGAAACGGTGGGTCGCGTCGCCGGTGGCGCGGTCTGCAGGCGGCTTCTGAATGAGGTGGGTGTCGAGGTCAGATCGCGTGTTGTGAACATAGGGGAGGTCACGGCTCGCAGCAACAACGACTTCAGCGACCCGGACGCCGTCGACTGGCAGGCGGCTGAGGCGTCACCGGTGAGGTGTGAAGACGACGCGGCGTCCACTGGTATGTGTTTGGCAATCGATGAGGCGCGTGAGGCCGGAGAGTCTCTGGGCGGTGTGTTCGAGGTGTGGTGCTGGGGTGTATGCCCCGGCCTGGGCAGCTACGTGGCGATGGAGTCGCGTCTGGACGGTCGGTTGGTGGGCGCCTTGGCGAGTATCCCGGCGATCAAGGGTGTTGAGGTGGGAACGGGCTTTGAGAACGCCGTGCGGAGAGGCTCGCAGGTGCACGACCGACTAGTGACGGTCGGCGACGGCGAGCGGCGGCGGATCGGCAGGGTGAGCAACCGGGCCGGCGGCCTCGAAGGGGGCATGACTACAGGTATGCCCATCGTGCTGCGGGCGGCGATGAAACCCATACCGACCCTCACCTCACCGTTGCCCTCCGTAGATCTGGAAACACTCCAGCCTTCCCTCGCCCACGTGGAGCGAAGCGACGTGACAGCCGTGCCCGCAGCGAGCGTGGTGGGTGAGGCGATGGTGGCGTACGTTCTTGCTCAGGCCTATCTCGAGAAGTTCAGCTCCGACAGCATGGCGGAGCTGAAGGCGGCCGTCACCCATTACGAGACCGGCTTGGAGGAGCGAGGGTTGTGGCGCCGTTCGTAGCATTGACCGGGTTCATGGGCAGCGGAAAGACGTCCGTCGGTGCCGAGACCGCGATGCTTCTCGGCTGGGACTTCGTGGATCTGGACGCACAGTTCGTCCGCACAGAAGGTAGCATCAGCGATTTCTTCGCAGCGAGGGGTGAGGCGGCCTTTCGGCAAAGAGAGGGCGACCTTCTCCGCAAGATCATCGAGGAGGAGGAGCACGATCGAGGGCTGGTGCTCGCGCTCGGGGGGGGCACACTGGCTGCACCTGGTGTCGGGGCCCTGCTTGCCGATAAGGGGGGGCTCGTGCTCCTCGCCGTAACCCTTGAGGAGGCCTGGCAGCGAGTCAAGAACAGTGACAGGCCGCTGGCAGGTGATCTCAACACGTTCAGGGGCCTGTTTGAGCAGAGACACGATGTCTATGAGGCGGCCGCCGACTGGGTGCTGCCGGTTGAGGGCCGTACCGTCAGAGCCCTGGCAGAAGACGTCGCCTCGCTCGTTGTGACCGCGGGCGACAGATGGTCGACCCTCTGGGGTAGGCGTCTCTGCAACACGGAGCGGCCCTCCCTGATCATCGGAGGTGAGGGGGCGCGTGCCATCCTCGAGTCCAAAGCGCACTCTGTGCGCGCGCGGGGCGGCCGGGTTTTCGTTGTCACCGACGGGAACGTCATGGATGCGTGGGGCGACGAGGTCCTTCGCATGGCGGGAGACACCGCTCGCGAATCCGTGCTGGTGGTTGAGCCCGGCGAGACGTCGAAGGACGTTCGCACGCTCGAACGGACATGGGAGTGGTTGGCCCGGCAAGGCGCCCGCAGAGACGACGTGGTCGTAGCCCTTGGTGGCGGGGTTGTCGGCGATCTGGCAGGCTTCGCTGCGGCGACCTACCAGAGAGGCGTGCCGCTCTGGCAGATCCCCACGAGCCTGCTGGCTCAAGTCGATTCCAGCGTGGGCGGGAAGACGGCTGTCAATCTGGGGGCCGGCAAGAACCTGGTCGGCGCGTTCTACCAGCCGGATATCGTGCTGTCCGACCCAAGCGTGCTCGTCACGTTGCCCAAGCGTGAGTACGTTTCAGGTCTTGGGGAGGTCGTGAAACACGCACTTCTGCTCTCGGAGGAGGCCTTTGGTCTGCTCGAGACGGAGACACCGCGCGTGATAGACCGAGACCCGCGGGTTGTCGGAAGGCTCGTGAAGATGTCGATAGGCTACAAGGCCGGTGTGGTGTCGGAGGACGAACGCGAATCCGGCCGTCGAGCGGTGCTGAATCTCGGCCACACTCTTGGCCATGCTTTGGAAGTCGTCCTAGGATACGGCGCACTCAGCCATGGTGAGGCGGTCTCCTTGGGGCTGCTGGTGGCGCTCGCGGTAAGCGAGCCCCTACTGGGCCTGGATCCGGCTGTCCGAAAGCGCACCGAGGCGCTTCTGTCCCACTTGGGACTACCCACCACGATAGATGTGCCGCCGATCGAGTCCCTTCTGACGGCCGCCGCCCACGATAAGAAGGCCAGGGCTGGGTCCATGGGCTTCGTCGGGTTGAAAACGTTCGGAGAGCCGGTGTGGGGCATGGATGTGCCCCACGACGAGATCGAGAGGGCTTTGGAGGTGATCAGAGCATGAACCCGCGGCGACGACGGCTGGTGGTACTCCATGGTGTGAACCTGGACATGCTCGGTCAGCGGCCCGCCCAGCAGTACGGCAGTGTCACGCTGGCCGAGCTGGAGAGTGTGGTCGGCGACGAATGCAAGCGTCTGGGGTGGGAATGTCTCTGTCTGCAGACGAACCACGAGGGTGTCTATGTGGAGTTCTTACACGAGCATCGTGGCGCCGACGCATTGCTGGTGAACCCCGGGGCGTGGACGCACTACAGCTACGCCATCCGCGACGCGCTCGAGATCGTCACGTGCCCCGTCGCCGAAGTCCATCTTTCGGACATCGCGACGCGCGAGGATTGGAGGCGCCACTCGGTCATCTCCGAGGTGGTGAGCTTCACGGTGGCAGGTAAGGGTGCCGAGGGGTATGTGGAGGCGGCCCGTCGTCTGGTGGAGCTTGCGGAGGGCCGGTGAGGCTGCCCGGGCGGGCGTGCCGGAGCGCGGTGTAGTAAAATCCTGCGTCACACAGACGTAAGATAGTCTAGCTGTTGGTGTAGCCAAGAGCGCAGGAGGCCGGCAGAGTGATCTCGACAAACCAGTTTCGCATCGGCATGACCGTACGGTACGAGGGTGACATGTACCGCATAGTCGAGTTCCAGCACATCAAGCCGGGCAAGGGCGGCGCATTCGTGCGGACCAAGCTGCGCAACATCACGAACGGGTCGTTGGTCGAGCGCACGTTCCGGCCCGAAACGAAGTTCGAGCAACTGCGCACCGAGACGCATCCGATGACCTATCTCTACGAGGAGCCCGACCAGGTCGTCTTCATGGACGCGGAGAGCTACGAACAACTTGCTCTCCCGAAGAGCATGTTCGCCGACCGGCTGGATCTGATGACGCTGAACATGCAGGTGGATGTCGTCTATATAGATGGCGAACCCTACGACGTGGAGTTGCCCACTTTCGTGGATCTGAAGATCGTCGATACGGCGGCGGGCGTCCGCGGCGACACGGTCTCGGGAGGCTCTAAGTCGGCCACCCTGGAGACCGGGGCGGTGGTTCAGGTGCCCCTGTTCATCGAACCCACCGACACGGTGCGCATCGACACGCGCACGCGCGAATATGTGACAAGAGCTTAGCCATGACGGAATACCTTATCGCCACATCGGTTCTTGAAGCCATCGTACGTGGGTCGTTGGAGCATGATGATCGTGTTCGTCTGCACTCCGCCATACCTCTCATGCGCAGCCACCCGGTCGAGGTCACGGTCGAAGACGACCGCTGCTCCGTCACCGTGCAGGTCGACGCGCGGATGGGCGAAGTGCTTCCGGCTCTGGCCGGCGAGGTGCGGCAGAAGATCGCCGGGGCGCTCAGTCCCATGACGGGACTCTCGGTCTCGGGAGTGGACGTCGTGTTCGCGGGCGTATTCCCCTCCTCCTCCTGATCTCGACCCCCGTGTCGTCGGGTCGCAGAGCTGCGCGGCGCCAAGCCGTGATCGTCTTGTACCAGCAGGATCTTCTCGGCCTCTCGCCCACAGCGGCTATGGAACGCCTGGCCGAAGAGAGGCTCGGCTCCTACGCGCGCCAATTGGTGGAGGGCGTGGGCAAAGAGAGAGAAGACATCGATCGGTTGCTTGGCGTGCACGTGGCGGGATGGACGCTTGACCGTCTGGGCGTGTTGGAGCGGGCTATTCTGCGTTGTGCGACCTATGAGTTGTTCTGGGAGAAGGAAGTCCCGCAGGCAGTGGCCATCGACGAAGCAGTGAACCTGGCGAAGCGGTTCTGTTCACCGGAGGCCGGAGCTCTCGTCAACGGGGTGCTGGGTTCTCTTGTAGAGCGGGGCGGCCCACCATCTGGTGGCGCTGCGCGAAGCGAGGAACTCGGTGAGTAGATCTCCGGACAGACTCCTCGACAAGCTGGATCTTCCCGGCGCGCTCCGAACTCTGGACGCAGCCTCCCTGGGCCAGGTGGCTGCGGAGGTACGAGAGGAGATCATAGAGACGATCTCCTCGAACGGCGGTCATCTGGGGGCCAGCCTCGGAGTGGTCGAGTTGACGATCGCGCTGCACGCCGAACTCGACACCCCGAACGACGCCATCGTGTGGGATGTGGGACACCAGGCGTATGCCCACAAACTCCTCACGGGAAGGCTGCAGTCGTTCGGCTCCATTCGGACCTATGGCGGCCTCTCGGGCTTCCCGCTGCGCGATGAGAGCCCTTTCGACGCCTATGGCACCGGACACAGCAGCACGTCGGTCAGTGCGGCCGTGGGCATCATAGAAGGGAGACTCCGTACGCCCGGAGCGCCGGGGCGGGTCGTGGCGGTCATCGGTGACGGCGCGCTCACCGGAGGGATGGCGTATGAGGCCCTGAACCACGCGGGTCATCTGCGGACCCCTGTCTTGGTGATACTGAACGACAATGCCATGTCGATAGAGAAAAACGTGGGGGCAGTGAGCAACTATCTGTCGCGGCTGCGCACCGATCCTACGCTCTACCGCTTCCGACGTGACCTCGAACGCCGCCTGCAGAAGCTGCCTGGAGTAGGCGATCGTGTGGCCGCCGTGGGGGTGCAGCTGAAGGACAGCATCAAGGCGGCCCTAGTCCCGGGCATGCTCTTCGAGGACCTGGGCTTCACCTATGTCGGGGTCATCGATGGTCACGACATCGACGAGCTGCGGACCACGATCCGGCGTTGTCTCATGGTCGAAGGACCGGTGCTGCTGCATTGTCGCACCATCAAAGGCAAGGGTTATGGGCCGGCCGAGCAGGAGCCAGGTCGCTACCACGGGACACCGCGCTTCTCGGTGAAGACGGGCGAGCCGGTGGACCCTGAGGGACCCACGACTTTCACCCAGGCCTTTGGTGAGGCTCTGGTGGAGCTGGCTCGGGCGGACGAACGAGTGGTGGGGATCACCGCGGCAATGGCCAGCGGTACGGGCCTCGATCTGTTGAAGTCGGCGCTCCCCGAGCGGTTCTTCGACGTGGGGATAGCCGAGGCGCACGCCGTCGCCTTTGCGGCGGGGCTGGCAGCGGCCGGAAAGCGGCCGGTGGTAGCCATCTACTCGACGTTTCTGCAGCGTGCGTTCGACCAGATAATCCACGACGTGTGTCTGCAGAGACTGCCGGTGGTCTTCGCTGTGGACAGGGCGGGGCTCGTGGGAGCTGACGGGCCCACTCATCACGGCGCTTTCGACCTTTCGTTCCTCAGGATCGTCCCCGGGCTGACCGTTTTCGTACCCAAGGACGAGTCGGAGCTCCAGCGATTGCTCGCCACAGCTCTCCGCCTGGAGGGACCCTCGGTCATCCGGTATCCCAGGGCGGCGGGAAGTGGAATGCCCTTGAGACGGCCCATCGAGCCGTTTGAGGGGCCGTGGGTGGAGGTCTTGCGGCCGGGGTCGGACGTGCTCGTGCTCACCGCGGGCCCGGTCACGCAGGTGGCGGAAGAGGCGGCCGCACTGCTGTCTAGGAGGGGCATCGAAGCGACGGTGGCCTGTGTCAGGCGGCTTCATCCTCTAGACTCAGAGGCTCTCAAGCCGCTCATCGAGGAGCACCGAGCGCTCATCACCGTGGAAGACAACGCCCTGGCAGGGGGGTTCGGTTCGGCGGTGGCGGAGTTCATGGTGGACTCCGGCATACTCAGACCCATGGCGCGCAAGGGTCTGCCGGACTGTTTCGTCGCGCAGGGCCCGGTGGGACATCTGCGATGCGACATAGGGCTGACTGCCGATGCGATCGCGGAGAGTGCGATGAGTCTCCTGCAGAGACCCGTAGACGGCCGGAGCTAGCCTGCGATGGGTCGGCCCGGGCGCACGCGCTTGGACGAGCTCGTGGTCGCACGCGGGTTGGCGCCGACTCGTAGCGCTGCCCGGGGGCTCATCATGGCGGGACTCGTCCTCGTAGGTGGAGCCGTGAGCGATAAGGCCGGCACGGCGGTGTCGGATGACGCCCAGATCACCCTCAAAGACCGTCCCCGGTATGTCTCGCGCGCTGGCGACAAGCTCGCTCATGCCCTGACTTCCCTGGGCGTGAGCGCGGAGGGGGTGTCGGCCCTGGACGTGGGCGCATCCACCGGCGGGTTCGTGGATTGCCTTCTTCAGGCCGGAGCCCACAGGGTGATAGCCGTGGATGTGGGTCGGGGGCAGCTCGATTCCCGTTTGGCGAACGACCCGCGGGTGTACGTGCTGGACCGCGTGAATGCCCGTCATCTCACCAGGGCCCAACTTGCGTATGAGGCCGACTTCCTCACCATGGACGTATCGTTCATCTCGATCACGAAGGTCCTTCCGGCGGTGGTCGAATGCCTCAGCCCAGAGTTCGAGGGGCTGGTGCTGGTCAAGCCCCAGTTCGAGGCAGGACGGGCGGCGGTCGGCAAGGGCGGAATAGTCCGCAACTCGGAGGTCCACCGGGAGGTACTGATCGACCGGGGCCGTTTCGTCGTGGAGGGGCTTCGGTTGGCTTTGCTCGGAGTCGGTACCTCCGGCATGCGCGGGGCCGACGGCAACAAGGAATTCTTCCTTCACGTCGGGCGTGGTAGAGAAAAGGGGCTTGGACTTGATAGGCTGGAGGCAGTAGTGGCCGAAGTAGTGTGCGAGGGGGAGATGACGGCGCCGAGGGTCGATACATGAAGCCTGACATCAAGCGCGTGGTAGTACTTACCCATGGTGAACCTGAGGTGGCCCAGGAGCAGCTGATACAGTCGCTGACCCTGTTCAGGGAGAGAGGCATACAGGCTCTCGTGCCGGGCACGGAATTCGAAAAACACGGGGCGCTGCTGGAGCAGTTCGGCGGAGTCGGACTGGTGGAGGGAGCCAGAGATCTGGATGGCGTGGGGCTCTGTCTGGTGCTTGGCGGCGACGGCACCATGCTGCGGGCCTTTCATCTGACCAGGGATCGGTGCATCCCCGTGGCCGGCGTCAACCTGGGCCGGGTCGGCTTCCTCACTACCGTCGACAAAGACGATCTCGCCGGCGGGCTGGCGCGCCTGCTCGATGGCCGATTCACGGAATACCCGCTTCTGGGCCTGGAAGCGACTGTCGGCGATGAGGTATACAGGGCTACCAACGATGTGGTCGTGGGCAAGGGCAAGCAGGCCCACGCTTGCCTTCTTTCCCTCACCATCAACGGCGTCACGTTCTTCGAGGTGCAGTGCGACGGCGTCGTCGTCGGCACACCCGCTGGGTCGTCCGCCTATAGCCTGGCGGCAGGGGGACCGCTGTTGGGCATCTCGGTGAACGCCTACGTCATCAGTCTCATCGCAGCCCATGCCGTCGGGGTTCGGCCCGTGGTGGCAGCGCCCGGGGATCTTCTGGAGATCATCAATATAGGCGATTCCGACTGCGCCATAGATGTAGACGGAGACCGGCTGGCCATGCTGGAGCCCGGGACTACTGCACGTATCAACACCACTCCTGGGATGACCACTCTCGCGCTACTCGAGGGTGACAGCCTGTATCACCACTTCCGCGACCGGCTGTTGTAGGGGGCGCGTTGCTGGCGTCGCTCACCATCCGCAACTTCGTCCTGATCGAAGATGCGGTCTTGGAGTTCTCTCCCGGACTGAACGTGCTCACGGGCGAGACCGGGGCCGGCAAGACGCTGCTGACTCGCGCGCTGGGTCTGTTGATGGGGGAGCGGGCCGAGGAAGGCTTGGTGGGGCAGGCGGCGCCGGAGGCTCTTATCCAGGCGGTCTTCGATCTGAGCGAGGCCGAGGCCGCGGACGTCCCGGCCGACATCGGCGCTCTGGTCGGAGGGGTCGAAGCGGGCGAGCTCATCGTCACGCGGCGGCTTGGCAAGGAAGGGCGGAACCGCTGCTACATGAACGACACCGCCGTGACTCTGAGCGGCATGGGGGGAGTGGTGGGCGCGCTGCTCTCCTTCGCCGGCCAGCATGAGTATCGCCGGCTGCTCGACCCCAAGTATCAGCTGAGCGTACTCGACCAGTGGGCCGGTCCTGAGACCGTAGCCATCGCGGCTGAGTACCGCGACTCCTACGAGAGCGCGCGGGAGGCGGCGCGGCGCCTCGAGGAGGCGCGAAACACGCAGGAGTCTCGGCTCCGGGAGCTGGACCTGCTGCGCTTCCAGGTCGCGGAACTCTCTGAAGCGGCGCTCTCACTGGAGGAGGAACAGGCGCTGGTCGCGGAGCAGCGCCTCCTGTCTCGGGCGGAAGAGGTGCTGAGGAGTGCCGGCGCGGCCGCGAACGGGCTGCGCGCTGAGGATGAAGAGCTGGATGTGAGCGGCATGCTGGCACAGACCGCTGCGCACCTGACGAGCCTCGCCGGCATAGACGCGACACTCGACGCAATCGCCGCTTCACTTGGAGAACTGCAGTATCAGGTGACCGAGGTGGCCCGTGACCTCCACACCTACGTGTCGCAAGTCTCCGTAGATCCGGAACGCCTGGAAGAAGTGAACGAACGTCTGCGCCTCTATATGGATCTGGGACGGAAGTACGGCGGATCGACTGAGAGTACCGTGCAGCACTTAGCGGAGGCAGCGGCGCGTCTCGAGGTCCTCGAGAGTAGTGAGGAGGACATGAGCCGGCTGGAGGAGCGGCGCGCGGCCTCGGCCACGCGCGCACTGGCGCTGGCTGAGAGGTTGAGCGAGAAACGTCGGGCGGCGGCCCCGTTGCTGGAACAAGCCGTAGGGGGTCAGCTCGCCGATCTGGGCATGCCGTCCGCTGTGCTTTACGTGGACATCCGGTCGAGCCTCGAGCGGGGTGACCTCAAAGAGAGCGGCGCAGACTCGGCGGAGTTCCTTCTTGCCGCCAACGAGGGTCAGCAGCCGAGGAGTCTTGCCCGCACGGCATCCGGTGGCGAGCTGTCCCGGGTGCTGCTGGCCATCAAGTGCGCCCTCGCCGGCGCCGGAGGGAGTGAAGCGCTGGTCTTCGACGAGATAGACGCGGGCATCGGCGGCCGGACGGCCGTCGCCGTGGGCAACAAGCTCCGTGAGCTGGCCGACCGTTCGCAGGTGATCGTGGTGACTCATCTGCCCCAGGTCGCCGCCCTGGCGGCCTCGCACTACCTCATCGAGAAGGTGGCCGAGTCAGGTTCCACCATCTCGCGCTTGGTGAGACTCGGCGAAGAGCACGTGGTGGAGGAGCTGTGCCGCATGCTCGGGGGCCGTCCGGACGACAGCGAGGTCATGGCTCACGCCCGCGAACTGCGCGACAGGGCTGCGGGAGGGCTGCTAGACTAGGCGGGGCGCGGGCCGGGATGGCCATGCGCCTCCAAATACCGGTCGAACACGGCGGAGGTGGGCGTGGCCAAGCATGTTTTCGTTACGGGCGGCGTAGTATCGTCGCTCGGCAAAGGCATCACGGCCGCGTCGCTCGGCCGTCTTCTCAAGAGCCGCGGGCTCCGAGTGGTCATCCAGAAGTTCGATCCCTACCTCAACGTCGATCCCGGCACCATGAGCCCCTTCCAGCACGGGGAGGTCTTCGTCACCGA
>JAFGIH010000536.1 GCA_016929985.1 Thermoleophilia bacterium
CGAGCATCTGCTGCTCGCCTCCGCTCAGCGTGCTGGCCTGCTGGCGGGCCCGTTCCTTCAAGCGCGGGAAGTGGAGGAGAACCTCCGCGAGGTCGTTCTGCACGGCCTTGCGATCCTTCCTCAGGAAGGCGCCGAGCCTCAGGTTCTCGGCTACCGACAGATAGGGAAAGAGGCCTCTGCCTTGCGGGACCTGCACGACCCCCAGCTTCACGATGCTCTGGGCACTGCGGCCATCGATCCGTACTCCGTCGAACCAGATCTCCCCCGACGAGGGCGCCTTGAGCCCCGAGATGGCTCTCAGGATGGTGGTCTTCCCGGCGCCGTTGCTGCCGATGAGGGTCACGATCTCGCCTTCGTCAAGCTGCAGCGAGACCCCTTTGACCACCTCCGCGCCTTCGTAGCGGACTTTTAGATCCTTGACTTCAAACAACATCAGCGTCAGTCCCAAGATAGGCCTCGATCACGGCCGGATCGGCGACACACTCTCTCGGTGTGCCTTCTGTGAGTTTCCGTCCATAGTTGAGTACGACGCTTCTCCCGCACAGACCAAGGACGGCTTTCATATTGTGCTCCACCACGAGCGTGGTGGTGCCCTTGTCCCGGTTGAGAGTCTTGATGATGTTGATCATCGACGCCGTCTCGTCGGCGTTCATGCCCGTGAGCGGCTCGTCCAGGAGAAGGAGCGTGGGGTCGGAGGCAAGCGCGACGGCTACACACAGCTCGCGCTGGCTGCCGTGCGGGAGACTCGTGGCCATCATGTGCGTCCTGTCCTCCAGGCCGACGAACGCGAGCAGATCCATACAGCGAGTCATGACCTCCCGCTCTCTCCTCACGTGTTCCAGACTCCTCACGAGCACCGAGAAGGGGTCGTGCCGGGCGTGAAGGAAGGACCCGGCAAGCACGTTGTCGAGGACGGTCATGCTCTTGAACAGGGCGTTCCTCTGGAAGACCCTGGCGATGCCCAGCCGGGCCCTCCGATGGGGTGGATAGCGAGTGATGTCTTGGTCACGAAAGACGATGCGCCCTTTGGAGACCCGCAGGGTGCCGTCGACAAGGTTCAACAACGTGCTCTTGCCCGCGCCGTTCGGCCCGATCAAGCCAAGGATCTCGCCCTCATCAACGACAAGGTCCAGGTCGCTCACCGCCGCCAGACCGCCGAAGTTCCGGCCGAGATTCCTGGTCTCCAGCAGAGCCATCGTCGTCACTCCCCAATCTGCTCTGGGACCGGCCTGGTGGCGAACTGCCTGCGCGCCCACCCTCTGATCTGAGCCGGCAGTCCCGCGAGCCCCATCGGCATGAATATCATCACAAGGATGGCGATCGCTCCGGTGACCATCGGCTGGTATTCCGCTATCGGTCTCGTGAACTCCGCAACCAAGGTTAGAACCGTTGTTCCGATCAGAGGTCCGATGAAGTGGCTCTTCCCTCCCACCACCATGTAGACCAAGACATAGATGGACATGAGGGTCCCAAACCGTGATGTCGTGTCCGGGCTGAGATTGTGCTGGAACGCGGCGAACAGCGCGCCGGAGATGCCGGCCATGAAGGCCGAGATGGTGAAGTTGATCATCTTGAAGCGGATGACGTTCACACCCACGGCCGCGGCCAACATGCCGTCGTCGCGGATAGCCCGCCACTGGAAGCTGACATAGGCGCGTTCGAAATGATAGAGGATCAGCAGAGCGACGATCACAAGTCCTACGGCCAGATAGTAGTAGGTGTTGACCGTGGTGAACTCCACCGTACGCCCAAAGAGGTTCATGGGCTCCGGGGCGGGTATCCCGAGCAGACCTATGAAACCGCCCGTGAAGTCCGAGTAGTAGACCACCAACCGGAAGGTCTCGGCCGTCAAGAGGGTGAGAATCGAGAAGTAGATGCCCTTCACCTTGAGAAAGGGGTATCCGAGCACGGTGGCGACGAAAGCCGCCAGCAGCCCACTCAAGATCAGCGCAGGCCAGAAGGTGAGACCGCCTTTCATCGTCAGGAGCCCTTGCGCGTAGGCGCCGATGAGCGCGAACCCAACATGGCCCAGAGAGATCTCGTTGATCAACGTGACGCTACGCAGGCTGCTTACCAACAGGACGTTGATGGCGAGCAGCGTCAACACGGTAAGCCAGTACGTACTGCCCGACAGGATGTTGGGCATGAGGAGGACGACCGCGATGAGCACGACGATCGCGATAGGCTTTGCCGGGATCCGGGCGCGGCCGCCCCTAGTCATGGCCGAGGATCCCTTTGGGACGGAACAACAGGACGAGGATGACGATCACCAGCGGAGCCACGGCAGCCACCGCCGGCCCGAACATCACAGGCAAGATGCCGTTCAGGAGGCCGAGGATCATGCCCCCGATCACCGCGCCCGGGATGCTCCCGAGGCCCCCGAGAACGATCGTCACGAGCCCGTTGATCATGGGCAGCGATCCCATGTAGGGCTGGAGTTGCAGGATGGAACCTGCCAGCGCGCCGGCCAAGGCGGCCAGGGCGCACCCGATGGCCATCGCTGCCATCGACATCTGGTTCGGGTTGATGCCTTTCAGGAAGGAGCCCTCGCGATTCTGGGCGCTGGCCACCATAGCCAAGCCTAGGCGCGTCCTCTTCAAGAACCCATACAGAAGCAGCAGCGCGGCCACAGAGAAACCTATCACCAGAATGCGGTCCTTGGGGACCCCTGCCCCAGCCACGCTGAAAGAGCCGGATATCAAGAAAGGGAGGCTCTTGGTGTAGAGCCCGAATCCCACGACAGCCGCGCTGCTCAGTATCAACGTCAGACCGGTAGAGATGACGATCGATGTCAGCACGACGTCCTGGTTTGCTCGGGGTCGGAAGAGCACGCGTTCCAGAATGAGACCAACTGCCGCCATCACGACCATGCTGAGGGCGATGGCCGGGTAGATACCGATGGATTGGCGGGTCAGGTAGTAGACGAGGAAGGCGCCCATCATATAGATCTCGCCGTGGGCCAGCTGCAGGATGCCCATGATGCTCAAAATGAGCGTCATGCCCAGGGCCATCAGAACGTACAGCCAGCCCAAGGCTATTCCATTGATGATGGCCTGCACCCATACGTCGAGCGACTTCACTCGTCACCCCTGGACCTGGATGAGGGAAGCCCGGTGCTTGGACCCGAGGTCGGGGCGTCGAACGCACCATGTCTCACACCGGGCTTCCACGATATCCGCCATTCGGATGTCAACGCCGCCGAAGTCTATTCCGCAACGGGATCGATGTACCCGACGAACTCCGCCACGCCGTTCATGAGGCGAGTGATCGGGTATGGCCTGTAAAGGACCCGATTGCAGCCGTAGCGCTCCATCCCACCCATGCGTGCGGGGCCGAAGTTGGTCTGGAGGTCGCCCTTGTTGGTCATGGTCTCGAGCGTCGCGGCGACCGTGGCTGAATCGATCGAACCTGCCTTCTGCATGGCTTGGATAACGATCCAGGGCATGTCATAGGCGTGGAAGCTGTCAGAGACGAAGGGGTCATTCGGCCACTTGGCCGCCCATCTCGTCATCAGCGCCTGTAGCGTCTCACTCGGGTTGGTGACGTCCGGGCTGTTCACTATGATGTCGGTGAGCATGACCGGGTCCTGCACTTGGACCACGAACACGTCGGCACCAAGGGGACAGTTGGATATGAAGGGTCCTTTGAAGCCCAACTGCCTCGCCGCCTTAAGTTGATCGGGCGACTGCCCGCTGTTCATCCCGAGGATGACGTCCGGCTTGGAGGCGACGATGTTCGTGTATACGGGGATGAAGTCGGTCGTCCCCCAAGACCAGATCTCGGTGTGGATGACTTCCATTCCGCGCTTGGCCGCTGAAGCACGCAGCATCTCGACTGACTGCTCTGACCCGACGTCCGGAACCGCCGCGGCTATGGTCTTCACTGCCGGGTACGTCTCGAGCAAGTAGTCGAGGTCGAGCGCCTGGTTCTCGTCGGGGCTGACGCACAAGCGGATCTGAAGAGGCTTGTCGGCCGACACGTCCGGGGGTTCCGCCGGGTTGTTGCTGTTGGCCTGAATGTAGAGCACACCGGCCGGCCCAGTCACCGAGTAGATACCCGCGATCTCGGCCTCCATCATGGCGCCTATCACGAAGTCCACTTTGTCTTGGTTCACGAGCTTCTGCGCAGCCGTGGTGGCCCCCTCGGCCGCTCCCTTGCTGTCCTCCTCGATCAGTTCCAGCGTATAGGTTTCGTTGCCGATCTTGACTCCGCCTTGTTCGTTCACAACATCGACGTACATCTCAAAGCCGCGCATGAACGCGAGGCTGGGCACGGAGAGTGGGCCGGTGAGACCCATGATCGCCCCTATCTTGAGAGTCTTCACTTCGCCGCTCGGCGCGGTCGACGCCGTGGTACCGCCGCCTGCGCCACCGGTAGTCGCCGTCGTCGGAGCGACCGTTGTAGCCGTGTCTTCTCCGTCTCCGCACGCCGCTACCACAAGCATCAATGCGAGCAACAAAGCAAACACTGACAGTAGAATGATGGTCTTCCTACGTGACATCGTGCCCCCTTTTGATCTCTTCCCCTTGTCCGGATGCGCGGTGGTCTACATCGTCCCCGTCAATGTCTCTCGCCCCTGTCTACCTCCTTACCGCGGCTAGACGTTGCCCATAGCCTGAACTTCACCGGCGCAGATCGGCGGCAGGCGGTTGAACCAGGGGCGTGCCGCCTCGAGCTGACCGGCGAGGCGGAACAAGGTGGCCTCGTCGCCATAGCGGCCGACGAACTGCATCCCGATAGGCAGCCCCTCGTCATTCCAGAACAGCGGGACCGACATCGCCGGTTGACCCGTGTAGTTGAAGACCGGTGTGTAGGGCGTGAAGTCGAACATCTGCTCAGCCAAGCCCTCGAGCCCCGTCTCCAAGACCTGCGTCTCAGTGCCTTTGAACCGAGGCGCACCTACAGGCACCGGCGGCCTGGGCAGAGTCGGGGTCAGCAGCACGTCACACCTCTCGAAGTAGCGCCCGATCTGCCGGGCACTATTCTGCAGCAGCCGAATGGCTCTCGAGAGTTCGAAGGACATGATCTTCTCTGCAAGCAGTGCAAGTCCCCATGTCACCGTTTCGAAGTCCTCGAATGTCGCCTTCCGGTCGAGCATGACCTCCGCCTCTTCTATGTCGGCTTTGGTCGATGCGCACATCACAGTCAAGAAAGCCATGGCCACAGCGTGACTCTCGATCTGCAGAGGCTCGTCGATCACCTCGTGGCCCAGTTCTCTGCACAACTGCGCTGTCGACTCGAGCGCCCGCAGGCAGTCCGTATGCACGGGGCCAGAGGGGAACAGCGGTTGCGCACTGACGGCGATCCGCAGCTTACCCGGGTGCTCCGTGACTCGGTCAAGAAAGCGGAAGGGAACGGGCGGGGCGAAATAGGGGGCCCCCACGTCTGGTCCGGCAGTGACATCCAGCATGGCGGCGCTGTCGCGCACCGAGCGGGTAAGAACGTGATGCAGCCCCAGCCCGTGCCAACCTTCTCCAACGTCGGGCCCCAAGGGTGTCCGCCCCCGGGTGGGTTTGAGACCGAAGAGACCGCAGCTCGAGGCGGGGGTACGGATCGAACCGCCGCCATCGCTCCCATGGGCCAACGGTACCAGGCAAGCCGCCACCGCAGCCGCGGAGCCGCCACTAGAACCTCCGGGGGTCCGAGCGGGATCCCAGGGGTTGCGGGTGGGACCAAACAACTCCGGCTCGGTGACCGGCGACAGCCCATACTCAGGGGTATTGGTCAGCCCGACGATATTCAACCCGGCCGCCTTGAAACGCTTGACCATCTCGCAGTCGTGGTCCATGATCGAGCCGCGATGGAACCGGCTGCC
>JAFGIH010000537.1 GCA_016929985.1 Thermoleophilia bacterium
ACGCCATCCTGGGCCAGCAGCTTCGGGCGGACCTCGACTCCAAACTCCTGCAGCAACTCACCCACTATCAACAGATGGTGAGCTTTGCGGTCGACGAGAGCGCATTGGCGACGGCGACAGCCGACTACCTCTCCGGCGCGCAGTCGAGCGCCCTACGCCAGAATGCCTACGTGCTCTCGCTGCAGACCGCGGACGGCACAGTCGTCTCCAACTCCAGCGACCTCCGTCTGGAGGAACTCGCGGCCACACAAACCCTTCTTCGGACGGGCGAGCCCTACCTGCTCGATGTAGATCTCGGCGGGCGATCGTACCGAGTCGCCGGCACGCCGGTGCGCTTGGGCGACAGTCAGATCGGCGCCGTGGAGATCGGTGGTTCGCTCGCAGGCGTCAAAGACACCCTGCAGCGCCTCCTGCTGCTCCTGGCCATCGGAGGAGCTCTCGGCTGCCTCGTGGTGGGGCTGGGCACGTGGGTCCTGATGGGCCGGGCGCTCGATCCCGTCCGTCGCATAACGCGCACGGCCGCTTCCATCTCCCACGACGATCTCACCCGCAGGATCGGCTATTCGGGCCCCAGGGACGAGATCGGCGAGCTGGCCCTCACCATGGACGCCATGCTCGATCGGTTGCAGTCGGCCTTCACCACTCAGGAGCAGTTCATCTCGGACGCGTCGCACGAACTGCGGACGCCGCTCACTATCATCAAGGGTCACCTGCAGGTGCTGGACCGCCAGGAATCGCCGGACCCCGCATTCGTAAGACAGGAGCACGGGCTCGTCATCGAGGAGCTGGATCGCATGAACAGGCTGGTCGCCGACCTCCTCACCCTGGCCCGAGCCACCCGGGTGGACTTCTTGCGCAAGGAGAGCATCGACTTGGACGGCTTCCTGCAGTCGCTGGTCGCTCAGGGCCCCCATCTGGGCGAACGCACCTGGGTGCTCGACTCACTCCCGGGCGGCTCGGTGCTGGCCGACCAGGACCGGCTGACCCAGGTCTTCCTCAACCTCATCCAGAACGCGGTACAGCACACGCTGGAAGGGCAGGTCGTCGCCGTGGGGGGCGAACGGACTCCAGACCGGGTGCTCCTTTGGGTCCGCGACCAAGGAGCGGGCATGAGCCCAGATACCGTCGAGCACGTCTTCGAGCGCTTCTACCGGGGCGCCAAGCCGGAGGGAGCCGGGGCGCAGGACGCCGACACGGCGGACACCGGCGCGGGCCTCGGGCTCGCCATCGTGAAGGCGATCGTGGAAGCCCACGGGGGCAATATCTCAGTCGACAGCCGGCTGGGAGCCGGTACGCGCTTCACCGTCTCGCTAAGGGGATCAACGCCCGGGGTCGATATATGAGTATCCCTGGCCAACAACGAAAGGAGCAGCGGATGAGCACGAGGACGAAGAGAGGTGTCGTTGCACTGCTGGTGGTGGCGATGCTGTTGGTTTTGGGCCTGGCGACTTTCGCGGTCGCCGCTCCCAACGCCGCGGCTCCCGGACCGGCGCCCAACGCGGGCGACGGGGTCTCTGACGGCAGTGGGCTCGACGCACCCTTCGGAACCGGCCCCGCCGGTGCTCCCAACGCCGCTGACGGAGTGTCTGACGGCAGCGGGTTCTAGAACACCACAAAGTCGCTGAACCAGATGCCCGGCCTCAAAAGGCCGGGCATCTGCATCTCTGAGGTGGGTTGCGCGCGCCGCTCGCCTACCGTAGGCTAGGCTTCTCCATGGAACGACGTCCACAGCTCTCCCCCATTTGGAAGCCGTACGCCCAGAGCGCTCAGGCCCTCGGCTCTCGCCTGACCCACGCCACTCTCGGGCCGGGCATGAGCGGCAGTCGGCTGTACGACCTCACCCGGCGGCTGCACAAGGAACTCGACGGCATGATGCAGCAGGCCTTCGACTCGCTGCCGGGCGAGGGACGGCTGGCCTGTGCGCCCGGCTGCGACCACTGTTGCCGAACGCTGCGTGTGACCGTCAGTCCCATCGAAGTGTTCACCCTCGTCCGCCGGCTCCGCGACTCCCATCTCCCCGACCCCGCACTGGAGGCGCGACTTGCCGCGCTGACGCCCGATCTGGCCGCGCCGACGCCTGCCCAGGCCCTGCCGTCGCCCGGCGGCCTTCAGCCGTGTCCGTTGCTTGCCGACGGCGGCCTCTGTCTCGTCTACAGCTCCCGCCCGATGGCCTGCCGCGGCTGTGTCTCGGGAGACGCCTCGCTCTGCGCTGCCTGTGATGATGAGCGGCCGGTGCCACGCTCCACGGCTCACCAGTTGGGATCGGCGGCCATGATGAAAGGCGTCACGGATGCCTTGAACGCCCTGGGCCTGGCCGGCAGACCCATCGAACTGCGAGCGGGCCTGTGGCTGGCCCTCCGTGAAGACGATGCCGAGAAGCGGTGGCTGCGCGGTGAGGATGCCTTGCGGTCGATCACCTAATGAACGCTAATTCATACATGGGTTATGCCGCCAGGGACGCAAGATCGAGGGCGGCGCGGCACGAGACAGTTAAGTTATGTGAAACATTCTTGACCGAACGCCGGGTGGCCAGCTATCGTGTTTGATAGCGGGAGCGTTTTCCCCTCAGATTCCTTGTTTGTACTGCCGGTGGTTGGGGCCCTTAGACGGAAAGGATGTGCACATGGCAGACAGGCAATACGCGAAGTACGTCCAGCCTTTGCGCCTAGGGACGGAGGTCGTCAACCCTTCTTTCCGCGGCAAGATCTCAGACTTCGCCCTCATCCACGACCAGAAGACCACGCCTGAGTCTCCTATCCGCACGGAGACCTATTACGCGTACGCCCCCGGGGCCGGAGCGTTCGCCCCGAGCAAGCACCTGCCCGTGGTCGACGGCAGGCCGGCCGAGGAGCTGAGAGACGTGGGATCGCACTCCCATAACGACTTCGACGAGGTGTACTACTTCTTCGGAACCGACTCCACCGACAACACCCGCTTGGGGGGACAGGTGGAGATGTGGCTGGGGCACGGCAAAGACGCCGAGAAGTACGTCATGAAAGACCCCACGGCCATCTACGTGCCGAAGGGATTGGCCCACAATCCCTGGATCGTCACCAAGGTCACCGATCCCGGCCATCCCATCATGATCACGTGCGTCTCTCTCACCAACACGTACAGCCTGGCGCCGGACGCGGCGAAGAACTACCCCTACCCGCCCGCGTTCAACCCCGACCTGATCGGGGTGCCGCAGCCCGGCAAGGGCAAGTACGCCAAGTACGTGAATCGCCTGACCCTCTCGCAGGACATCTACATCTCCCTCCTGCTGGGTCGCGTCTGCACGCCGAACCTGATGTTCGACGACAAGGTCTTCCGGGCGCCGCTCTGGACGGAGTTCTTCTTCGCCTACGCCGGCGGGACGGGGGTCGGGGTACCCACACTGGCAGACATCGCCAAGAACGACGCGATGGCCTACTGGGACTGGACCAAGGGCATGCAGCACCACCAGAGCTACGACGAGGTGTTCCTGTTCCTGCCCACGCATCCCCACGACATCCTCGACCTGGGTGGAGAGCACGTGTCCTATCTGGGCGACGAGGGCTACAGCTTCACCGAGCCGACGGCGGTCTACGTGCCAGGCAGAGTGCTCCACAATCCCCAGTACTTCAAACGGGTCGACCGGCCCTACTACATGCTGGTCATCGCCCTGACCGACAACGGCGCGTTCCACGACGGGGAATTCACCCCGGTCCCGGCCCCAAAGACCTTCCAGTTCTAGAGGAGCGTGAGGAGAACAGTGAATCCCACTGACACCACGCACATCGACATCGATAGCCGGATGCCGCCTCAAACGGTCGCCGAGGCGGAGTTGGAGCAGGTCTGTCAGTCGATCTGGAAGACCACCGAGGAGGTCCTGGAGCTCCTGCGCTCCTACTCGATGTACCAGATCCAGCGCCAGAAGCACACCGACGCACTTTGGATCGACGAGGTGACGCGGGCTCAGGGCCAAACGGTCATCGCCGTCAAAGAGTTGTGCCAGGTACACCCTGAGGGCGTCACACTGAAGAAGATCGCAGAGGCGACCCGCGTCTCGCCGGCAGCCGCATCGGTCATGGTCGACCTGCTCGTGAGCAAGAAGATGCTCAGGCGCGCGCGCTCCAGGACCGACCGCAGAGCCATCCTGGTCCGGCTCACCCCGCAGACGGTCCGTCTTTTTGAGATCTGCGACCGGAGCCTTGGGGAGGCCGTCATGGGCGTGGCCGACGAGCTGGGCCCGGAGGTAGTGCAGGAGTGGCAACGGATCCTGTCGGCCGCCGCGTCGGTGCTCCGACGGACTGTGGTGGGAGACCCATCCCCAGGGTCCACAGAGCCCCAAGCCAGTGGGCGCGGAGAACCGTTCGAGGAGGTATCGGCATGAGACTGGATGGAAAGACCGCTCTCGTCACCGGCGGTGGCACCGGTATCGGCGCCGCTATCGCCGAGCGGCTCGTCGCGGAGGGAGCCAAGGTGTGCATCACCGGCCGCCGCAAGGAGAGGCTGGAGCAGGAGGCCGCCGGACTCGGCACGGAGTCGGTCTTGGCGTGCCCCGGCGACGTCGCCAACAGTGACGACGTGAAAAGGATGGTCGCGTCCACCGTCGCTTTCGGTGGGAGCATAGACATCCTGGTCAACAACGCGGCTTACGACGTCTACGGCGTGATCACGGAGCTCGACCCCGAAGAGTGGCAGCGTGTCATGGACGTCAACCTCAAGGCGCCCTTCATGCTGATGAAGGAGAGCCTGCCGCACATGATCGAGAACGGTGGAGGCTCCATCATCAACATCGCGTCCATCGGCGGCATCCGCTGCATGGCGGGCAGTCCGGCCTACGGCACCTCAAAGGCCGGCCTCATCCATCTCACCAAGGCGGTCGCTTTGGACTACGGTCCTTTCGGGGTGAGATGCAACGTCGTGTGCCCCGGGGCGACCCGCACCGAGATGTTCGAAGACACGGTGGGCAAGATAGCCCAGGCGAAAGGCACCGACGTGGAGACCCTGCTCAAGGGGTTCGCCGCACCCGTTCCGCTGAGAAGGGTGTCTACGCCCAGCGAGATGGCCGGAGTATGTGCCTTCCTGGCCGGTGAAGACTCGTCGTTCATGACCGGAGCCGTGCTCGTTGTCGACGGCGGGGCCATCATCGTAGATGTGGCCGGAGTCGCGGACGACTGAGCGGCCCGCTGATGACGGCTTCGCTGCTAGCTGATAGTCAGACCCCCATCGACACCGATACACTGACCGGTGATGAAGGAAGCCTTGTCCGAGCAGAGCCAGATGACTGCTTCGGCGACTTCCTCAGGAAACCCGACGCGCTTGAGGGGAAGGTGGCTCATCAACTTGTCGGACTCCCCAGGCGTCGAGCTGGTGAGGTACTCCCACAGCAGAGTGTTCTGGATGGGACCGGGCAGCACCGCGTTCACGCGTATGTTGAGCGGACCACCTTCTACAGCCGCGCTCCG
>JAFGIH010000538.1 GCA_016929985.1 Thermoleophilia bacterium
GACCTCCTGCGCTCGCGGTTGCGCCGGCCGGGGATCAAGCTCACCCTGCACAGCCCGGACAAGAGCTACCTGGAGGCCGTGCTGGCCCGTGGCGGTGAGGATATGGGTGAGGTCATCGAGAGGGCTTGGCGGGCCGGGGCCCGCTTCGACTCGTGGACCGAGCAGTTCCGGGCCGACGCTTGGGCACAGGCTTTGGCGGCCACAGGTCTTGACGCCCAGCCGGGAATCAACCCTGCTGGGCAGGCGACCACCGCTGCCGAACGCCTGGCCACCACCGCTCTCCGCGGCGATGCTTCTTTGCCCTGGGACGTGATCTCCGGTACCCCCGACCGTGCTTTTTTGTGGGCGGAGTGGGAGAGGGCGGAGCGCGGCGAGACCACGCCGGATTGCCGCTGGGGTGGGTGCTCGGCCTGTGGGGCCTGTGATGACCCGCCGGCCAACGATCTGGCTTCGGACGGGGAGGCACGGCAGACGCGCCCGCAGAGGTCTGGCCGCGTGGAGGGCGCCGGCCGTGAGACACCCGTGGCGGACCCGCAGTACCGGCGGCGCTACGTCGCCACCTTCTCGGTGACGGGTAGGGGTCGCTTCATCGGCCACCTGGACCGCGTAGAGTTGTTCCGCAGGGCGATCCGCAGAGCGGGGGGGCGTCTGGCGCTGTCGGCCGGCATGCGCCCGAAAGCCCTTCTCAGCCTTGCCTTGCCTCTGGCGGTGGGAGTGGAGGGCTTCGGAGAACTGTGCGAGTTCGAACTGGCCGAAGACCCGGGCGCTGAGTTCTTCTCCCGCCTGGCGGCCGCTCTGCCCCGGCACATCGACCTGCTGGCCCTGGAGCCCTACGGAGATCCTCGATCGCTGCCGTCGAGGGTGACAGGAGCCCGCTATGAGGTCGGGGTGAGGGTGGCGCCGCCGGAAGCTGAGGCCGGCGCCGTTTTGGGCGAAGCCGGCGGTCGTTTCACGGCGGCCACCGAGCTGCCGGTTGAGGAGGTGCGGGAGGGCAAGGTCCGCCGGGTGGACGTCAGGAAGTACGTGGAGGCCATCTCGGTGAGGGAGGGCCCTGGAGGGGCGTGCACCCTGGACTTCCGGGCCGCGGTGACCCCGTCGGGTACGGCGCGTCCCGAACGGGTGGTAGAGGCTCTCGGCCGGCTCGCCGGCTTGGACCTGGAGATAGAATGGATCCGACGGATGCAGGTGGAACTCGCGTGAAGGCTGCCCGCTAGATGAAACAGCTCATCGTGTCGCAGGAGAGCCTGGAGACCCGGGTCGCCGTGCTCGAGGACGGCCGGGTGGCCGAGTTGTACGTGGAGCGTCCTGGCCGAGCTTCCATCGTGGGCAACATCTACAAGGGCCGGGTGGAGAAAGTGCTCGCCGGCATGGACGCGGCATTCGTCGATATCGGCTTGGAGCGCAACGGGTTCCTCTACGTCGATGAGGTGGCGCGGCCGGAGGTGAATCAAGGCAGAGCGCGCAAGATCACCGAACTCCTCCAGGGCGGCAAGGAGGTCATGGTGCAGGTGATCCGTGACGCCATGGGCAACAAGGGCCCTCGACTGACCACCCAGCTTGGCATCGCCGGCCGGTACGTCGTCTACCTGCCCAACTCCGGATCATCGGGGGTGTCTCGCCGGTTGGAGACTGCCGAACGGGAGCGTCTGCGCGCCGTCTGCAAGGAGTTCGACTCGGGGGAAGGGGGGATGATCGTGCGCACCGCCGCCCAGGGAGTCGACGCGGAGTCTATCGCACGCGATCTTCGCTTCCTGCAGCGGGTATGGAGCGGGGTCGAGCGTCGTGCCGCAGTCGCGGGAGCTCCATCGCTCGCCTACGAGGAGGCCGAACTGGCGGTGAGGTCGGTGCGCGACATGCTTGGCCCTGAGTTCGGCGCCGTGTTGGTGGACGACCCCAGGCTTCACCGGCGTCTGGTCAACTACCTCCATGCCGTGGCGCCCGGGCTGACCGACCGGGTGGAGCTGTGCGAGGGAAGCACTCCGCTCTTCACGCGCCTTGGTCTGGACGCCGAGGTGAAGAAAGCCCTGCTGCGCCGTGTCGAACTGCCCTCAGGGGGATACATCGTCATCGACCACACAGAGGCCATGACGGTGATCGACGTCAACACCGGGCGGTACGTCGGCAAGCGCTACCTCGAGGAGACCACACTCAAGACCAATGTCGAGGCGTGCCGCGAGATCGTCCGCCAACTGCGCCTGCGCGACATCGGCGGGATCATCGTCATCGACTTCATCGACATGGCCGTCAAGTCGAACCAAGCGGCGGTCATCGCAGCCTTCGAGTCAGAACTTGCTCAGGATCGCACCAAGACCTACGTGGTGGAGATCTCTCCTCTGGGACTGGTGGAGATGACCCGCCAGAACGTCGCCCGGGGCCTGCGCGAGGTGCTCACCATGCCGTGCCCGCGCTGCCACGGAGAGGGACGCGTCATCTCTGAAGACTCCGCCCTCATCGAGGTGGAGCGGCAACTGAGGCGTCTGGCTCTGTCGTCGGCACTGCCGGGCCTACGCGTGGAAGTGCATCCGCGCGTCGCCGCCCGGTTGTTGGTCGGCCGGACTCCGCTTTTGCGGGAGATCGAGGAGCAGACCGGCCGACGTTTCGTCGTGGAGGTCGCCGACGATGGCGTGCCGTTCGAGCATGTGGCGGTGCTTCCCGACTAGGAGCGTGACGAGGCTGGTAGGCCGGTGACAACCCTGCTATACTGCGTTGCTCGCGGCCGCCGCCTGCGCGGCCGTTGCCATGAGATGAACAAGTACGAGGAGTCGGGATGTTCGCCATCGTCGAAGTCGGCGGCAAGCAGTACCGGGTGGAAGAGGGCCGGGAGGTCGTGGTCGACCGTC
>JAFGIH010000539.1 GCA_016929985.1 Thermoleophilia bacterium
AACTCCTGTCCGTGCCGCCGCAGGGCGTCGAGCAGCTGGTCGAGGTGCTCCGTGGTGGTGAGGGGATTGATGATGGTGACGCGCAGGGCGCCGGCGCCGTCACGCACGCAGGGGACGATGTAGAACTCGCCTGATTCGATCAGGCGGCGGCGCAGCTCAAGCTGGAAGGCTCCGATGCGCTCGAGGGGCGCGTCCCGCAGCGCTGGCGGGATATGACGGAACACCACGATGTTGCACTGCGGCTCGTGCAGAGGCGCGAAGTCCTCCGCTGCCGCCAACCTCTCGTATAACTCATGGCCCAGGCTGAAGGTGACATCGACCATGTCGGCGAACAGTTGCCGTCCGAACAGCGCCCACACGCCCCACAGGCCGAAGGCGGCCGCCCGTTTGGTGCACTCCACGGTGCGCACGCCGCTGTCGTATTCGGCCAGCCCCGGCGCGGCCGGATCGAACAGGTAGGGCGCGTCCTGACGGAAGGCGTCGAAGCCGCGGGCCTTCTCCCGGTAGAGCACGAAGGCGCAGAGGCCGGGCACGAAGAGCATCTTGTGGGCGTCCCAGACGACGCTGTCGGCCAACTCCAAGCCGGCCAGCAGGTGCCGGTGCCGGTCGCTCAACACCGCCGCTCCGCCGTGGGCCGCATCGACGTGCAGCCAGACCTCGTGCCGGCGACACACCTCGGCGATGTCTTCCAGCGGGTCAAAGGCCCCGGTGGGAGTCGCGCAGGCGCAGGCGACCACCGCCACCACGGGGCGGCCCTGTGCCTCCAGGCGGGTCAGTTCTTCGTCGAGGAGGCGGGGGTCCATGCGGCCCCTGTCGTCAAGTCCCACTCGCACCGTCTGCCTACTTCCCAGGCCCAGGATGCCGGCCGCCCGAGCCACGCTGTAGTGGGCTTCGGCGTGGGCCACGAGGATGGGCGGCCCGGGCTGCGCCGCGGGCCGCGGCGCCTCTCCCACGGCCAATCCCTGGTCCCACGCGTCGCCCAAGGCGACGTTGCGAGCCGTGAGCAGGGCGGTGAGGTTGGCGAGAGACCCGCCGTGCGTGACCGACCCTGCGAAGGTGTCCGGCGCCCACCCGATGGCCTCGCCCAGCTCGCGGACCATGGCCTGCTCCACGGCCGTCGCCCAGGGGCCCATCTCGTAGATGGCCATCACCTGGTTGGTCACCGAGCCGACGGCGTCGAAGAGGCCGGCGAGCGGCACGGGCGCGGGCACCTGGTGGCCGATGTAGCGGGGATCGTGCAGGTTGAGCCCTCGCTCGAGCATGATCTTGACGAGGCCGGCGAAGTGGTCGACCAACGGGTCGTGAGCGGCGGCGGCCGCTTCACCGGCATCCGCTGCCCCGCGGGCCTCGGCGCCACTGGGGGCCGCGAGACCCACTCCGCCGGAGAGCGACGCACGCGCGTCGCGGATGGCGTCGAGCGGCTCGGCCCACGGCAATACGGGACCGTCCGATCTCTGAGCGCGGGCCAGGTTCGCGGCCAGCATAGCGGCCAGGCGATGGCCGGCATCTTCCAACAAGCGGGGTTCATAGGCCGCGGCGATGCGCTGCCGGGCCGAGGCGAGTCCATCCGAGACTGAAGACATGATGCGAGCTACCTTTGCGGCGGTGTGCAGAGAGCGCCTATTCTCCGTCGCCGGCGGTCCGGCTGCAACGTCCGGCGCAGAGGTGGTGCTACACCCTCACGGCGGCGGAGCGATTGCTTCTGCCGTGCTTCGCCTGGTACATGTTCGAGTCCGCCACATGGAACAATTCCCGGGGGTTGCGCCCGTCCTTGGGATACACCGCTATGCCGCAACTCAGGTGCAGAGCCAGCGGAGACGCGCCTTCCACCATCACCGGACGGTTGGCGAGACAACTCTGGATCCTCGCCACAACGCGCAACGCACCCTCTCTGTCGGTGTCAGGAAGGATGGCGAGAAACTCGTCTCCCCCGAAGCGACCGAGAACGTCGATGCCGCGGACGGCTTCTTGTAGTCCTGACGCTACCGCTATCAACACCTGGTCGCCGATCTCGTGCCCGTAAGTGTCGTTGAAGAACTTGAACTTGTCAACGTCCATCATGACCAGGGCCAGGTTCGAGGTGATCCGCTCGGCTCTGGCGACCTCCCGCTCGAGCCGGTCGATGACGCACCGCCGGTTCCTGAGGCCGGTCAACGCGTCGTTATCGGCGAGGTAGCGAGCATCGTCATAGCGGCACGCGCCTTCAAGGGCGACCGCGAGCTGAGAGACGACGTTACGAATCACTTCGGACTCTTCCTGAGACAGGTGGCAGTCATCACTATCGCTCGCCAGGCAGGCGGCGCCCAACATGACCTGCCGGGAGACCACGGGGAATAGCATCATGTTCCGGAAGCCTCCATTGGCCCCGGCCGTGGCTCCGCTCTCGAGGTTCTGCATGTCGCGGGCATCGAGCAACACGGGAGTCTCGTCGGTACGGTCGGCGTTGGAGAGCAGGAACCTCCTGAGCACTCTCCGCAGCTGGTTCTGACCGGTTTCCGGCGCTTCTCCCGTCAAGGCGAAGCGCAGACTCCCGCGCTGGCCGGGCGCCGAGACGGCCACTGAGCTGCAGCGGGTGGCCCGGGCGAGGAAGCGGGCACCTACGTTCAACACTTCCTGGACAGAGGTGCACTGGCTGATCTCCCTGGCCGCTTGGTTGAGGATGCTGAGCCGCTCCTTCTCCTCCGCCAGCTCTTGGGTCCGTAGTCTTACCCGCTCCTCCAACTCCTCGGAGACCTCGACCAAAGAGGCCTGCAGGCGGTGGTTCTGAGTGCTGAAGATGAGTTGGCGGGCGAGCACCAGAACAGGCAGGAGGGTGATCATCACCACAGTCGCTGTGTTGCCGCCCAGGCTTGAGCCGTTGTGAGTGACGAAGTGGTTGTAGGAGACCACTCCCACAGCCGCCAGGGCCAGCCATGCGCTGTAGGAATGTATGAGGCCACCCAGTCCGGCCCCGGCGCGGGCAAGGGATGCCGGAGTGCGCCTCTCGACCATGTGCCCTGCGGCGCGGCCCTTGACGTACACCAGCGCGGCGACACCGAACAGGGCATAGCTGAGCGGCCAGAGCACATCCACCCATACGCCGGTGGCATACGTATCCGCGATGGTCATGCGCGCCCAGGCCGTGTCGGCCAGGAGCATGACCGCGAGAGACGCGATCACCCAGACCGTCCCCCGTGGGATGGTCCGCCGGGCTGTCGACAGCGCGAGCGAGCCGAAGGCGCCGAGCAGCAGGAGGTCGATCACGGGGTACGCAAATATGGCGATGCTGGCGAGTGTCGTTGTGGCCGGATCGACCACGGGGAACATGATGAACTCCCAGCCCATCGCCGCCCCGGCGGTCGCCATCAACAGGCCGTCGAGCAGGAAGATCGTCTCGGAGCTACGGCTGATGCCGCGTGCGCTCGGGAGTCTCATGAGTCCGGCGTAGACCAGCGGGTAGAAGGCGAGCCAGGCTATGTCCGCAAACGACAGATAGGGAGACTGGACGTCCAGCACCAGTT
>JAFGIH010000540.1 GCA_016929985.1 Thermoleophilia bacterium
CAGTACTCACAGGAGGTCCAGGCCCGGCTCCTGCAGCTTGCTGAGAGCCGCGGGATGCTGACCATCGGCGGCAGTGACTTTCATGGTCTGCATCACTCCGACGGAGGCAGCCCCGGAGTGGACATGCCCCTGATACACTGGAACCGTTTTCTGGATGCGCTCAGAGCATGGCAGGCGATGTCTGCCGGCTCTTTGGTCACGTTCGATTCTCTGTCGTGAAGGGGGTACTTTGGACACCAGCAGGGGCATCATCGACAAGCTGACCTCGTCCAGGTGGTCGAGCTTCGTTCTCCGTGTCGTCCTACCGGCGCTCATAGCCGTCATCCTGTTCATCCTCACCACGTTCCTCATCCTCATCCCTTCCTTCGAGCGTGAGCTCTTGCAGGGCAAGAAGGAGACCACCCAGGAACTCACCAGGGCGGCCGTGAGCATTCTGAACGAGTACTACGCTGAAGAGACCGCGGGTGCCATGAGCCGTGAACAGGCCCAAGCAGAGGCCGCCGCTCGGATCGAGCTCCTGCGCTACGGAGACGAGGGCAAGGACTACTTCTGGATCACCGACATGCACCCCACCATGGTCATGCATCCGTACCTGCCCGAGCTCAACGGCCAAGACCTCACCACCTACGAGGACCAGGGGGGCAAGACGCTGTTCGTGTCGTTTGTCGACGCCGTCCGGGAGAGTGGTTCCGGGTTCGTCGACTACTACTGGCAGTGGAAAGACGACCCCGACCGCATCGTTCCCAAGCTGTCCTATGTGGAGCTGTTCGAGCCATGGCAATGGGTGATCGGCACCGGGATATACGTCGAGGACGTCAACGCCGCCATCACCCGCGCACAGCGCAACGTGTCCTACATATCGCTTGCCATCATCGTGGCCATGGCACTACTCCTCTTCTATGCCGCTCGCCAGAGCATGAAGATCGAGGAGCGCAGAGCTCTCGCCGAACAAGGTCTGAAAGAGTCGCACGAGAAGTACCAGGCTCTCGTCGCGGCGGCTACCGAAGGAATCGTGATGACCTTGGACGGCAAGGCGGCTTATTCGAACAAGCCGCTCCAAGACATGCTCGGCTACAAGCCGGAAGAGCTGACCCACATGGAGACACCTCAACTGTTCATGAGCGATCAAGCCGACGACCGGCAGGCGCTCGGCTATGTGACGACTCTGGAAGCGGCCGGCGCCGCGGCGCCAGGCACACAACTGCAGCCCCTCGACATCGAAGCCCGTCTGAAGGCCAAAGACGGCAGTCCGGTCGACGTGCTGCTCGCGGCCACTCCCATCTCTTTGGCGGGCAAAGACGGGGTGATCCTCATCGCCCGCAGCAGAGCCGCGCAGAAAGCACGCGAGGCCGCTCTCGACGAGACCAGGCGCCATTTCATGACCATGTCCGACGCCCTCAGCCTTGGGGTGTTCCGGAGCAACTGGGGGCGCAAGGCGACCCTCGTAGAGGCCAACCCGGCGATGCGCAACATCCTGAGACTCTCCCCGTGGGCCGACCTTTCAGAGGCGGACTGGCTGGATAGGATCATCGATTCGGACGAACGCGCCGCGCTCGTCGATCGCCTCAACAAAGAACGGTCGGTGCAGGACTACCGCGTGGGCCTACGCCAGGAGGACGGCGGCCGCACGGATGTGTCGCTGTTCGCCGTCCTAGTGGACGACGAGAATGGGCAGCCGCGCTTCTGCGATGGCATCTTAGAGGACGTGACCAAGCAGACCAGGGGCGAAGAGGAGCGCGAGGCCCTCATAACGCAACTACAGACGTCGCTGTTCTACCTGCGAGAGCCTGTCACCAGAGCCATCAGCCCGGCCATTTCGCTCGACATGGACAAACCCATCAGCCGGGCCGCTGCCCTCATGAGTAAGAACAAGGCGAGTGCCGTGTTCGTCACCGGGCCTGATGATGACCTCATGGGTATCGTGACCGACCATGACTTCCGCCAGCGAGTGGTCGCCGAGAACCTCGACTACACGACACCCATCCGGACTATCATGACCTCCCCCGTGGACACCATAGCGAAGGACGCCAGAGTCTACGAGGCCCTCATCCGCATGCAAGATCGCAACATCGATCATCTCGCGGTTCTCGACGAAACCGGGAAGCTGGCGGGGCACATTCGGCTCCGCGATCTGGTCCAATACCAGCAGTCGTCCTCGGTCATCATCACCGAGTCCATCAGCCGGGCCCCTTCGCTCGAGGAGATAACCGAGGCGCACGAAAGACTCCCCGGCTTGGTCAAGGCCGTGGTCGACACGGGAGCCGATACACGCTACGTGAATCGGATCATCTCCCGCGTGTCCGACGAGGTGGCTCAACGCCTGGTCGCGATGGCCATCGACCAACTCGGGCCGGCGCCCGTGCCCTTCGCCTTCCTCGCCTTGGGAAGCGAGGGCAGGGAGGAGCAAACGCTCCTCACCGATCAGGACAACGCCCTCATCTATGACGACCCGCCCCAGGACAAGGCCGAGGATGTCGCGGAGTACTTCCTCTCCATGGGTACTCTGGTGTGCGACTGGCTCGACCAGGTCGGCTACGCC
>JAFGIH010000541.1 GCA_016929985.1 Thermoleophilia bacterium
AGCCATCGGCATACGTCGAAGGTCCCGGACCGGCAAGCTGCTCATGGGCAGCAACGCCCAGGAGATCCTGCTGATGGCCGACTGCCCTGTGATCGCGATCAAGGCCGACTACAGGGAGAGCCCAGCCACGGGCGCCGCGGACTGACCGAGCTCTCAGCGCCGGGCGTCTCTCAGAAGTACTTGTCCAAGTCTACATCGACAAACTGAGAACGCTCGAAGCGCTCCTTCATGGAGAGAGGCACCGTGCAGTCGAAGATGGTCTTGCAGCAGATGCCAGAGTCGCGCAGCATGGGGTTGAACTCCGGCGTAGACGACACGTCGAGGGAGTGGCCGCGCACCCCTGGTATGAACACCGTGCTCACGTCGCCCTGGTAGCGCATGGTCATGGCCCACATGACGTCGCTCATGTCGTAGGGATCGACGTCGTCGTCAACGAGGATCACATGCTTCAGCTCGTAGAACGCGGTGAAAGCCACCAGCGCCGCCTGCCGTTGGCGCCCCTCATCGGAGGGTATGCGTTTCTTGATCTGCATGATGGCCAGATACTTGCCGCCGCCGGCCGAGGCGAGATAGACGTTCTGCAGGAAGCCCGGCATGGCGTTTTCGACCAGCCGGAAGATGCTGGCCTCGGTGGGCAGGCCTGTGAGCGTGACGTGCTCCTCGCCGGGGCCGATGAGAGTCTGGAAGATGGGATTCGTCCTGTGAGTGATGCCTGTGACCCGGAAGACGGGCAGGTGTGTCTGCGCCCTGCCGATGAAGCCGGGGAACTCAGGCATGGCCCAGCCCGACCCCGTGAGGGCGTCTTCGTCCACGTACTCACCCAGCCGGAACTCGCCCTCCAGGACTATCTCCGCTCGGGCGATGGCCTTCGTGGGCTGGGTGACGCAGTCGACCAGCTCGACCGGACGATTCCGCAGCCCGCCCGCGATGATGAGCTCGTCCAGGCCCAACGGCGTGGTCGGCGCCTCGAACGATGTGGCCACATAGATGGCCGGGTCTATTCCGATGCTCACCGAGCAGGGCAACGGCTTGCCCATCGCCTCCGCCTTCAGACGGAAGACATCTATGTGCCGGCCGGCCGTGAAACTCACGCTCATGGAATCGGGCCCGTGGATGCACATGCGGTGGATGGTGACGTCGGAGACTCCGGTCTCGGGGTCTTCAGCCCTCAGGAGGCCCATGTTGAGAAAGGCCCCTGCATCTTTCTCGGAGGAGATGAGCGGCGGCACGACGTCGCGCACGTCGAAGGGCGGCCTGATCACCACTTCTTGGCAGGGCGCGGCAGACGCCGGAACGACGACCGGTGCGACCGGACGCTCCAGGGCGTCGAGCAGGTCGAAGACCAGGCGTTCTTTGGTGGTGCCCAGCAGAAGAGCGGTACGCTCGCGGCTGGCCAGGATGCCCGCCACCACCGAGGTGGCCGAGCCCTTGACGTTCTCGAACAGCATGGCCGGCCCGATCTGGGTGGGCGGCGCTGTGGGTGTTCCGGACCCCACTCTGCGATAGACGCCGGCCAGCTCCAAGTAGGGATCTACCTCCACCGTGGTCGATACCAGCTGCCCCGGTATCTCGGCGAGGAAGTCAAGCGCAGTGCGTAGGTCGGTGATGTCGCCGGCGCTCGTGCGGGCCGGGCCGGCCTTTGACTGCGGATCGTTCATGGATCTCTCCTGGTTCTCCGCTGGGCGCCTGCCCATCGGGGCCGCTACTTGTCCTCCAGTTGCTGCTCGACCTCCGACATCTTGCCTTCGGCAAGCTCCTTGGGGATGTAGACCTTTCCACACACAGGGCAGGCCGGCACTTCGTGCGCGACCGTGTGCCCCAGATACTCGAACACGGTCTTTCTCAGCACCAGCTCCCTATCGCACTTGCAGCATCTCCAGACGCGGGCTTCAGACTCCATGGGCTACTCCCCCCGCTCGAAACGCATGCGGTGATAGTACGCGCTCAGGATCTCGTAGGTCTGCGGGGCCGTCTCGCGGTACTCCACCCAGAAGGTGATGACGGGCTTCACCAGGCTTGCCATGCACGTCCCTGCGCTCTCGTCGTAGAACTTCTCCCCTGCAGACTCGGCCTGCCATATGGCCTCTTTGAGATCGGCCGCCGAAATCAGTCTGTAGTCCAGGTCCCTCTGCAGCTCGTCGCCGATGAGGAGGGTCAGCCCATCCCAGGGGTGCTTTTCGGGATGGAACTCGACGTCTTTGATCTGTTTCATGAGCTCCCTCTTGACCTCCAGGCTGTTCTCCCGCTTCTCGAGCAGGCTGGGCACGCCCGCGCCAGCGTCGAGTCCGAAGGCCAGATCTAACACGTGGGCGCTGTCTTTGCCCCGCGAAGCGAAGACCTCCCGGCAGTTGGCGCAGTACACGATGTAGGGCTTGTCACTGGCCTCAGCGCGGTGCTGCGTTATCTCGTCGTAGAGAGTGGGGTTGGCGATGCGCATGTGCCCCCCGTATCCGCAACAGTGGTTGGGCTCTGCAAGTTCCTCGAGGGCCACGCCCGCCTTGGCGGCAAGCGTCCTCACGCCCGACTCCATGCCGTCGTCGTCGCGCGCGGCGCAGGGGTCGAACACGGTGGCCTCAGTGAAGGGACTCACCGGTGCGATCTCGTCGGAGACTGCCAGAAGCTCATAGAGCGACACTCTGGGGATCTCCGGCAAGAACCGGCCGAAAAGGCTCATGCAGGTGGCGCAGGCGAAGACCAGCGTGGGCTTGCCGAGGTCGGTCCAACCCTGTCTGGTCGCCTCGATATTGGCCTGCAAGCGGGACTCGTCCCCCGCCCAGTACGCCGGAGCCCCGCAACAGCCAAGCATGATGCCGGCGTCGTAGGCCCTACTCAGAAAGTCGTACGACCGCAGCACGTGCTCAGGATTCGCGGCCCCCAACTGGCAGCCGGGATAGAAGGCATATTCACAGGTCTCCTTACCCTTGGGCGCAGATGCGAAGGCGGCCTCGGAGGTGGCGAAGTCCATCTCGCGCAGCCAGAAGTCGTGCAGGGCGGCGGGATGGACGCCCGCGCTCATGCGGGCCGTCCGTGACAGTTGCAGCGCCGACCCGATGTCTACATCCACGGGGCACACCGACTTGCAGTAGCCGCAGATGTTGCAGGAGTAGGCCTCCCTGGTCAACGCGCGCACCGAGAACGGCGGGTTGACGTTCATGTCGGTGTAGACCTCGAGCCCGATCTTCTGAGGGTCTTTGCGGAAGCGCTTCAGCATCTCGCAGGTGGCGATGCAGGTGTCGCAGTCGCACAGAAGGCAGCGGGCGGCCTCCGCCTTGGCCTCGTCCGCCGTGTAGCCGTCGGGGCCGGAGGCCACCACGAGCGGCACGGAGACGGCGCCGTCGTGCCTGAAGTAGCGCTCGCACGCTTGCTTGTTGAAAGCGCCGTGCGTCAGGTTGGCCTTGCCGGTCTGGAGAAACACCTCGAGGGTCTTCGACACCTCGATGCCCTGAGCGATACCTTCCATGAGAGTGGCGCCGGTGAGCGTCCCCCCCATGAAGACCTTGGGGTCAGAGGTCATCAGCAGCTCGCGGTCCCAGCTCTCGAGCAGGCCGAAGTCATCGCCGCCCACCCCGGTCGCCACATATACGGCGTCAAAATCGGCCAGCTCGTCGAGCGACTTGACCTCGACGCCAAAACGGAAGTCGGCCTCCACCGCGGAGAACTGCAGAGCGATATCGGCATCGAACTCCGCAAAGCGAGGGTGCGAGCGCAGAGATCCACCCCAGCCCTCCTGCTTCTCGAACACAGTGACCGGGTACTTCTTCTGAGCGAGATTGAGGGCGGCAGAGAGGCCCGCGACCCCGGCGCCCACCACGGCGACGCGCTGGGTCTTGGGCGGGATGACGTACGAGTCGGGCCTGCGATCCTTCGTGTTCCGCAGCACGGCGCTCTCGACGTCGCGCACGGCGATGGCCTCGTCACCCAGCACCGTGCGCTGGCAGCAGTCCCGGCAGGGCTGGTCGCACAGTGCAGCCACAATGACCGGGAAAACGGTCGCGTTGCGCAGAGTCTTGTAGGCGGCCATCCACCGGCCCTTGCCCGCCTTCTCGAGAAACGAGCGGATGTCCATGTGGAACGGGCATGCGAACGAGCATGGGGCCGGCTCGCCCCGGAAGCAGCTCGAGGTGTACTTGGTGGAATCTTCTAGCTTCATAGCGGGTTGGCTTTGATCATCTCCAGTTCTTCTTCGAAGTCGGTGCCGAGGAAGTACTTGGGCGGCGTGAGGTCTTCGCCGCGCTGCTTGGCTTCCCAGCCGGCCTTGACCTTGTCGGGTGTCGCGGGCAGCGCGTAGACGCGCACGCCGCAGGCGTTGTTGATGGCGTTGATCACCGCCATGTGGTTGGAGCTCTGGAAGACCTCCGAGCACCCGCAGGAGCCGTGAGGACCGGCCGGGCGCGGAGTTTCGTGGAAGATGAGATTGAAGTCGTCCGGGATCATGTCGATCTGCGGGATGCCGCAACCGATCATGTTGCCGTGCTTATCCTCGGCGCCGTAGTTCTCGCTGAGGGCGAAGCCGATGGAGTGCGAGAGACCGCCGTAGCCCTGACCCTCCACTGAGAGCATGTTGCCGACCACGCCCACGTCGCCC
>JAFGIH010000542.1 GCA_016929985.1 Thermoleophilia bacterium
ATCACCTACCCACGGCCCAGCGACGAGATACGGGAGTTGGGATCCCAAGTGTTCGTGGTCATCAACGGCGCCATTCGGTCGGGTCCCGTTGCGTCACCCGCGGTGGAAGCTGCGGTGAGGGGGCTGCACGACCAGGTGGCGCAATTTGTGGATGTGGCCGACGAGCAGGTCCGTCTCTACGGCGTCCCTCTCACCCACCAGGGCCAGCGGATCGCGACTCTGGTGGGGGCTCTGTACACGGGATCTTATGCCCGCACTCGGTGGATCGCCTTCATAGCCTCGCTGGCTCTCACATCCGTACTTCTGGTTCTCGTGGGTTTCATGAGCAGATGGATGCTCAATGCGGCTTTTCGGCCCGTTTCGAAGATGACCGCCGATGCCGAGGCGTGGAGCGCCGCCGACCTTGACCGGCGGTTCGAGATGGGAGAGGCACACGATGAGGTCACCCGATTGGCGCATACCCTCGACGGCATGCTCGATCGCATAGCAGCCAGCCTGCGGCGCGAACAGCGATTCTCGGCCGAAGTCTCGCATCAGCTGCGTACGCCGGTCGCCAAGATCAAGGCCGAAGCGGAACTCGCGCTGCGGCGGGATCGCGATCCTGAGTACTACCGGGAGGCGCTGACCTCGGTATCTCAAAGCGCCGACCAGATGGCGGCCACGGTGGAGACCCTTCTGGCCGCCGCCCAAGAGGAAGGCAGCCTGGCCAAGGGCCGGGCGGATGCGCGACGGGTGCTGGAAGACGTGGCCAACTCCGTTGCGGTCTTGGCGGCGGAGCATTCCATCCAAGTGACGGTCGAGCCCCCGTCGCGCGATCTGCGAGTGGGAGTGGCCAGGGATATCGCAGCCCAGATCGTCCAGCCGGTGGTGGAGAACGCCTGCCGCTTCGCTCATAGCAGGGTGGTCTTGGCGGTTTCTCGCAACCGCAAGGAGATACGTTTCACCATAGAAGACGATGGTCCTGGCGTGACCGAAGAGGAGAAGGAAAGGATCTTCGAGCCGGGAGTGCGTGGGTCGGCGGCGAAGACCGGGCGCAACGCCTCCCGCGGAGCCGGACTGGGTCTCTCGCTGTCGCGAAGGCTGGCCCGGGCTGCTTCCGGAGATGTCGATGTCATACCAAGCCAGGCGGGCGCTAAGTTCGTGGTGCGTCTCCCTGGCGGTTGACGACCCGAAGCCGCAGCCTGTCTGTCACTCGTGCCAGAGGATGTGGTTGGCCTCCAGCGGCACGCGTACCGATCGGTGCCAGGGCACCACGCGGGCGGTGTAGTCGGCGGCCGGCCTAGTCGCAGGTATGACCGTTCGGAACCTGTAGGTGCCGGGCGGGAGTTCATTTCGTCCCAATGTGCCGGAGTCGGTGAGGCAAACATGGCGTTCGGGTGCGCCCTGGTCGAGGGGCTCGGCGTAGAGTTCCACCAGAACAGCGCTCAGGGGGACCTCACCCAGGCAGACCTCCACCGTGAAGGCATGTGCGTCTCCTTCGGGTGCGCGTGCGGTTTCGACCTGATAGTCGACGAACCTTATGCCGTTCCAGCGCGCGTCGAGCACGGCAAGCCATCTCTCGATGTTGGTGGCCACTCCTCGGGGGGGCACTCCCGGCCCGGGTGGAGCGGTGCGTTCGTGATAGGCCGCGGCAGCCGGCAGGTAGTAACCGTCCAGATAGTCCTTCATCATGCGGTTGGTGGAGTATTCGGGCGCCAACCGGGCCATGCTCTCGCGTACACGCGCGATCCACCGGCGTGGGATCCCGCACTCGCCTCGGTCGTAGAAATCGGGGATGATCTCCTTCTCAAGCAGTTCATAGAGCTGAGCGGCCTCCACTGCATCCCAGGCCGGGTCGGAGTCGTGCTCGAGGCCGTCTCCCAAGGCCCATCCCACGTCAGGACTGTACGCCTCGGCCCACCAGCCGTCGAGCTCCGAGAGATTGAGCCCGCCGTTGACGAGGATCTTCATGCCACTCGTCCCACTGGCTTCCCAAGGGCGGCGCGGCGTGTTGAGCCACAGGTCCACGCCGTGTACCAAGTCCTCGGCCACGCCCATGTCGTAGTCGACCAAGAAGATCACATGCGGTCGCTCTCCACACCGGCTGATGAACTCCGTCCACTGCCGGATCATGGCTTTGCCGGCGCCATCGGCCGGGTGGGCCTTGCCGGACAGGACCAATTGAAGTTTGTGATCGTCGCCGCAGACCAAACGCTCGAGCCGTTGTGGATCGTGCAGGAGTAGGTTGGCCCGCTTATAGGTGGCAAAACGGCGGGCGAAGCCCAGAGTGAGGATGCCTGGGTCGCATAAGCAGCTGGGGTCGGTTCCAAGGCCCTCGAGACTCCCGGCAACGGGTCCCTGGGTCTCGACGTGACGGCGTGCCGCCTCTACCAACCTGCGCCGGTTGGAGTCACGGAATTCCCAGAGTTCCTCGTCGGTAAGAGCACGGATCGAATCACCAAGTCCCTCCAGATCGCCCAGCCAGCGGCCCTTGCCGCACGCTTTGGTCCAAAGCTCGTCGGCCTCTTCCGAGTCCCACGAGGGGACGTGCACCCCGTTGGTCACGTGACCCACGGGGACTTCAGGGCGAGGCCAGCGTGGATAGAGACGCTGGAACAAGCTGCGGCTTACCTCTCCATGCAGACGGCTGACGCCGTTCACGGCTCCACTGCCTCGGATGCCGAGGTAAGCCATGTTGAAGGGCTCGGCCGTCCTTTCGTTCACTCCACAGAAAACTGGACAGCGGCCCAAGGCGATGAGTCGCTCGAGCCCGACGCCGACCTCCTGCGCATACTCTGCCAGGTACTCGGATACCAGGTTGGGAGGGAAACGATCGAAGCCTGCCTCGACCGGAGTATGGGTGGTGAAGACGTTCCCCGCCCTTGTCGCCGTCAGCGCGACCTCGAAATCGACCCCGTGCTCCTGTTGGTAGCAGTGGGCCCGCTCCAGGACGGCGAGCGCCGCGTGGCCTTCGTTGAGGTGGCACACATCGGGGGAGATGCCGAGTTCGCGAAGCAGGCGCCACCCTCCGATACCCAAGACCATCTCTTGCTGCAGACGTATCTCGGGGCCTCCGCCGTACAGTTCGCTTGTGACGCCGCGGTCGGCAGGACTGTTCAGAAGGTCGTTGGAGTCGAGGAGGTACAGACTCACTCTTCCGGCGTGTACCAGCCAGGAGCGGAGGTTCACGTTGCGCCGCGGGAATCGCACGCTCACGGTGACCCACTCGCCGTCGGCGTCCCGCAGGGGTGTGATGGGGAGTTGCCCTGGGTCGTTGTACGGGAAGAACTCGATCTGTTCACCGGCGGGGTTTAGGGCCTGTCGGAAATAGCCTTGCTGCCAAAGCAGACCGATACCCACGACGGGCACGCCCAGATCGCTTGCCGCCTTGAGAAAATCCCCGGCCAGTATCCCAAGACCGCCGCTATAGATGGGGAGCGCCTCACTCAGGCCGAATTCCATGCTGAAGTAGGCGATCGGCCCGAGTGGCACGCCCGCGTAGTCCCGCTCGAACCAGGTGGGGGCCTCGAGCGTCTCCCGTCTCGCGGCCACATGCCGGTCAAGCAGCGCAAGAAAGTGGGGATCGAGGGCCGCATCCTCCAATCTGGTCTGCGCGATAGTCTGAAGGATATGCCACGGGTTGTGCGTGGCCTCCCACAACTCCGGCGCCAATTCCTTCCACAGCGCGTCTGAGGAGTGGCTCCACGACCAGCGTATGTCGAGTGCCAGGTCGACCAGGCCGGCCAGAGCGGCGGGCACTGTGGGTAGCGAATACCGGGGTTGGGCGGTCATCGGGCACCTCCTGGAGGCTATCTGTCACACGGTCAGCACCCGCGGAGCGGGTCGGGGTATTCGGTCCTGTTGATATAGCCCTCCGATCCGGCGTAGGAGATGACCCTGGCGGGAACGCCTCCCACCACCGCGCCGTCAGGAACGTCGCTGGTCACCACGGCGTTTGCTCCGATGGCGACATCGGAGCCGACTCGGACCGCTCCTACTATCTTCGCTCCTGGGCCCAGATAGACGCGGTCTCCTATGACCGGCACCCCGGCATGCTTCCCCCGGTTGGCTTGGCCCAGCGTGACCCCATGAGATATGTTGCAGTCTCTGCCTATCCGGCAGTCTCCATGTACGACTATCCCCCCGAAGTGGCCTATGTAGAAACCAGGACCGATCTTTGTGAGTCGCGGGATGTAGATGCCGTACTTGATCGAGTAATGACGCTTGATGAGTCCGGTCAAGGGGTATGCGATCTTGCCCGGCCATCCGAGACCGCCTGTCCATGCGGCCATGCGCAACCAGAAGGAGAAGGTGAAGCCCGGGCAGGTCAGAAGGTACGTCCAGAAAGCTCTGAAGCCGGTCTTGCCTGCGTACCTGTGCAGATCGGACGCGACCAACTGGCAGAGACCCCGAAATCCCATTCGTATCCCAGCTCCTGTCGAGATCGGCGGAAGGTCTGGAGAAGCTCGTTGAAGCATCTCATACTAGCACCGTTCTTTGGGTGCACACGTCGGGCGCGAAGTCCGGTAACCTGCAGTCACGACCATGCTATCCAAGAGCAGACATACAGGGGATATCGAGCCTCTACTCGGCCGGCTGGCGGCTCTCTACGGCGTGGATATGGAGTATCGCGACAGCCGGGGGGTCCGGCGCCGGTCTCCCGTGGAGAGTGTCTGTGTGGCTCTGGAGGCGCTGGGAGCAGAGATCGACGCGAGTAGCACGAATCTCACGAAGATTCAGCTGCAAGCAGCGATGGCGAGTCGGCAGGCCTCGCTCGATCGACGCGTTCTCGAGCCGGTGCTCGTCGCGTGGGACGGTGTGCTGGCTCCGACGATTCTCTCCACCCGGTTTGTCGCTCGAACGGGGCGGATGCGATGCGTTCTGCAGCTCGAAGGGGCGGATACGCAGCGGTACCAGGCCGATGTCGATACGTTGGATGCGATGGCGACGGCTTTTGGGCATCTGCCTTTCGGCTATCACCGGCTTTTCGTGCAGACAGACGGCCATGTGGCCGAGGCGGCGGTGATCTCGGCCCCTCGCCGGTGTTGGGACCCCGGACCGACGGCCGCGCGACGCTGGGGAGTCTTCTCTCCTCTGTACTCCCTCAGATCCGACCGCGATTGGGGCGCGGGCGACATAGGTGACTTGGAGGTCCTCCAGGAGGCGGTCGCGGAGGCAGGGGGTAGTGCAGTGGCCACGCTGCCCTTGCTTGCGGTGAGCCTGGATCGCGATTCGGACCCTGCCCCCTACCGACCCGTGAGCCGTCTCTTCTGGAACGAGCTCTATCTCGCCGTCGACCGGACAGCCGAATGGGAGAGTTGCGCGGAAGCGCGTGAGCTGTGGGACTCAGTCGAGATGCAGGCTGAGGTCGCGGCACTCAAGAAAGAGCCTTTGGTCGACTACCAAGGCGTAATGGCATGCAAGAAGCGGGTGCTGGCAAGACTGAGCCGGTGTTTCGCCCAGACAGCTGATCCGTCGCGTATGGCGGACTTCTCGGAATTCCTTCGCTTGAAGCCTGAGGTGGAGGAATACGCTCTCTCGCGCGCACGCGTCGAGACAGCGCCGTCGAAGGCTCTGGAGACGCGTGACTATCACCTTTACTGCCAATGGCAGATGGAAGAACAACTGGGCGGCCTGTCTAGTCGGGTCTCGCCCGGTCTTTTCCTGGACCTGCCCGTGGGAGTGCACCCTGATGGCTACGATACCTGGCGGTGGCCCCATCTCTTCGCGGCGGGAGTATCGATCGGAGCTCCTCCGGACGCCTTCTTCGCTGGTGGTCAAGACTGGAATTGTCCGCCACTCCACCCTGAGAACTGCCGCGCGCAGGGGCACCAGTATCTCGCCCAGTGTCTGCGCCACCAGATGCGTCACGCGCGCTATCTTCGGGTGGACCATGTCATGGGCCTCCACCGGTTGTTCTGGATCCCCGAAGGGGCCGAGGCGGCCGAAGGCGTGTACGTGTCGTATCCCGCCGAAGAACAGTACGCGGTCTTGTGCCTTGAGTCCCACCGCAACCAGACAGTGGTTGTTGGAGAGGATCTTGGGACGGTCCCATCGGGGGTCCGGTCGAGCATGAGACGTCACGGTGTGCTTAGAACATGGGTCCTTCAGGCGGCTTTGCAGCCACGTGCCGCGCAACCCTTGGCCGAGGCTCCCGCGCACGCGGTGGCCGGTCTGGGCACGCACGATATGTTTCCCTTCGTCGGCTTCCTCCGGGGCGACGACATAGCCGCACGGATGGAGACGGGGCAGATCGACCAGAAGAACGCGCGCCGGGAGATGGCGGCCCGCGCCGGGTTGGTGACGAGACTGGCCGCCGTTCTATCGGACCCTCAGCGGGTCGGTGACGACCGGCGGGACACCGAAGAAGTCCGTCTCTTGCGGGGAGCTGTCTCATTTCTTCTAGCCGGCTCCGCTGCGCTGGTCATCGTCGGTCTGGATGACCTGCTGCTTGAGACGAAACCCCAGAACATACCGGGCACGGGTCCCGAGATGGGCAACTGGCGGCGCAAGCATGCGGGGTCGATGGAGATCGTACGGAGGGCGATCGCGGAGTTCCTCGGGGAGGCGTCCGGCGCCTCGTCGTCTTGATGATGGTTGGTGCTGCATGCCATCACGGCGAGTAGCCGTGATGGCGGCGAGTCCATCAGAGTGGTTCCTCGTCGTATTCTTCGGTGGGGGCATGCAAGTAACGGGCGGCGTCAGGCTGCGGCTTCTCCGTGCAGGTCACGATTCCCAGTACCGGGATCTCCGCCTGCCGGAGAAGCTCCCTCGCATTGAGTGCTTCAGGAGCGGTCTCCTTCCCCAATGCACCTGCAAGAACCACCGCATCGACGGTCAGCGCCACGGTCAGTGCGTCCGCCGCCGACAGCGGCGGCCCATCCAGGATTACATAGTCGGAGAAGCCCTGCAGCTCATCGAGTACCTCGCCCAGAGGCCCGGACTCAAGGACGTCCGAGGCGTTGTAGGGTAGGGGACCGCTGGTGATGCATGGGAATCTGGAGATCACAGTTCTCCCATCTTGTGATTCCGCGGCGGGGAGCATGCCGGGATCGACGAAGGGCGCGAGCTCGACCACCTGGATCTTCGAAGACCAAGGGATGTCCTTCTCTTTGAGCACATCGCCCAAGCCGCGGTCGTTGTGCAATTCCAGGTATTTGTGGATAGCCGGGGCGTGCAGATCGGCGTCGACAAGGATGACCCTGTCGCCCGAGAGTGCCATGCCGAGCGCCAGGTTGGCGGCGAGCATGCTCTTCGCCTCTCCCGGCGACGCGCTCGTGATGAGCACGCTCCTTCTGCTTTCCCCAAACCCCAGGACCTTGAGGTTGGCTCGAAGCATCCGTATGGATTCAAGCAAGGCTTCATTGCCCTGTCTGAAGCCTATGGCTGCGCCGGTGGCCGGCAGGGCCTTTCCTTTCTTGCGCATGCCGAGAGGCACGGAAGCGATCACCGGAAAGTCCATGACCGCCCGCAGAGCCGACTGATCCTTGAGGATAGGATCCCGGCGTTCAAGAATCCAAGTCACCAACAGGCCCAATAGCAGCCCTCCGGCCAAGCCGATCAGCAGGCTGGTCCAAGGTCGCGGCGAGTATGGGGACGATGGGGCTACGGCTTTCTCCAAGATCTGGTAGTCCGCGATCTCCATCGCAAGCGATAACGCGAGATCGTCATGTTGTTGCTTCAGCGCGGTACCGAGTCCGGTTTCCTCCTCCTCGGGAGTGAGCGATGCTATGCGGGACTCGATGAAGTGGGACGCGTTGGTGAGCAGTGTCTCGATGCTCTCTCGTCTCTGAGCCACGAACTCAGCTGCGAAGGCGTTGGCGATCTCTGCTGCTCTGACGGGATCGGATTCGGCGGCGTCTATCTGGATCACGTCGAGTTGAGGTTGGGGCTTGATGGTCACGAGTTCACGCAAAGAGTCGACACTTGCCGAGCTCCCCAGAACCGTGCCGACGCGGCTCACAAACTCCGATGTCCGTAGCGTCAATGCGTCGCTCGAAACATTGTGCAGCAGCTCGGCGCTTCCCGAGGAGGTCAGCGCCTGCGACGCCAGGTGGGCTTCGCGGCTCGAGTAGACTACCTGAGCGGTCGCCTTGTACCGGGACTCGACGAGGAAAGAGACTGCGAGGGCAACAACACCTATCACAAGCATCGTGAGTACGATGACCCACCAGCGTTCGCGGAGGGCGCGCGAGAACCGTGTCTGCCAGGGCGTCTTATCACGATGGTCGGTAGTCGAGTTCATGCCAGTGAGCTCTTCAGTCGCAGTCGCATAGTAGAGATTATCGGCTGAAGGCTCGATGTCTGTAGTGTCCGAAATGGGTAGCGCACCCAAAGACTGAGGCCCGGGTATCTCCGGGCCTCAGTCTTTGGAATCCGACGGGTGTATCGAACGTCGGCATCATGTCCCCGCACGGCGGTTGGCCGATGTTGGGTCTACCACCAGAAGAACGATCCCCAGAACGTCGGGTACCGAGTGTACGTGGTCGAGGCGATGGTCACCTTGGCCGAAGACTCCCCGATCACCGCGCCTGTCTTGCTGTACGCCACCGCCTTCACCGTGTGTGTACTACCCGGTGTGAGAAGGCTGGTCATCCACTGGTATGAGTAGGGTGCGAGACTGTCGGAGGCCACTGACGTCCCGTTGACGTAGAAGCCTACCTTGCCGACGGCAACCGATGAGTCAACGGTGGCTTTGACCGTCACCGCACCTCTCTCGACGGTAGTGCTGTCGATGGGGTTCGCGATGGTCACGACACACGTCGTGTCGGCAGACTCGGCCGGCGGGTTCGTGCTTGGAAGCGTTGCAGGGGTAGTGCTCGTGCTGCTCGCGGTCGAGGCGATGGTCACCTTGGCCGAAGATTCCCCGATCACCGCTCCGGTCCTACTGTACGCGATCACTCTGAGAGTGTGCACGCTCTCAGATACCAGTCTGCTGGTCAGCCATGAATAGGAGTAGGGTGCCGAACGATCGTTGTAGACCCGCTTGCCGTCCACGTAGAAGAGCACCTTGCCAATACTGGTGGATGAATCGACCTCAGCGCTCACGGTCACAGTTCCCTTGGCGACCGTGCTGCCGTCGGTAGGGCTGGTGATGACCACCGGAGACAAGGCACGGGGCGCTGCGGTGGTGGTCGTGGTGGGCTGCTGAGTCGTCGTAGTAGACGAACTGGTGGTTGTGGTCGGGGGTACGGTGGTGGTCGTCGTGCTCGTCGTGGTGGTGGAACTGGTGGTCGTGGTCGGCGGCAGTGTGGTAGTGGTCGGGGCCTCCGTCGTTGTGGTCGGGGCCTCCGTCGTGCTGGTCGTGGAGGATGTCGTAGTGGTAGGAGCCGGCGTCGAACCCAGGGTGACATTCTCGAATGTCGCACCGTCTATGGTGCCCAAAGTGGTACCGGCGTAATTGCCATTCCTGAAAGTCACTTCCGTGGGGAGTCTGTATTCCCAACTTGTGAGGGCTGATCCCCCAGACGCGTTGAAGCCATCGACCAGCACGTTGGAGCCACCATAGAAGAGGAAACACGACCCGCTCTTACCTACGACGGTGGCGTTGTTGAAGGTCAGCCCGGAGAAGCCGGGGCAGATGACCATGCTCTTGTAGCCAGAGGTGGCATCAAGAGTGAGGTTGTTGAAGGTCAGCGAGTCCGATGACTCATTGTCGGTATAGAACTGCAGACAGTACTTGGCTCCGCCGGTGAAGGTACAGTCGGTGAAAGTGAGCGAGTGGTTGCCGCGCTCTACATACACCGTGTGGTTGGTGTCTATATTGGCAGCGTTGAGATTGAGGTTTCTGAAGGTGGAGTCCTGCGTATTGGCTAGGAAAAGAGCGCACCGGACTCCCGTCGCTGTGATGCTCTCCATGAGCCAACCGCTGCCGGTATTGCCGCTTCCTGTCTTGATGCCGGTCCGGACGTTCTGTAGAACTAGGTTCTGAAGAGAGCAGCCCGTCGCTCCACTCATGAACAACCCGCTCACGTTGTCGGTCGGGGCACTCGTCCTTAGCGTCAAGCCGGAGATCTTCACGTTGGACTTATCGATGCCATAGAGCATGTACGTATCGGACGGCTGAGCAGCCATTTCAAGGACCGTCTGTCCTGGACTGCCTACCAGGCCGATGTCGCTCGCCAGATAGAGTGTCTTTCCGATCTTATACGTGCCGGCTGGAAGAACCACATCTCCTCCGGATGCAGCAGCGGCGTCAATTGCCCGCTGAATGGCAGCGGCGTCATCGGTGGCCCCGTCGCCCTTGGCCCCGTAGTCGACCACATTGAAGGTCGAGGCGCCCGCGAGCGCGTATGCGCCCATCGTAAGAACAACGAGCAAGAGAACGGCGGAGAAGACTCCCAGGAGCTTGTAGACTTTTGCGCGGCATGTAGGGTTGACAGAGGACGTGGTGGCCAGTCGTTTCATGTGAACCTCCAGAAACGTGGCCTGATACGAATAGAGACTGCATCCCGAGGGTCGCGCCATGAGACCTCGGCAGCCCGGCAGACTCCTGCGGAGTCCCGCGGCTTTGCGCCCCCATCTCACGATGGGTTTGCCCTTTCGTTTCAGGCGATGTGTTGCACTGTAACGATATTTTCATCGGCAGGGAGTTCAGACGGCTTGAGCCTTTCGCGCATCGGGCTCGGCCGGACATCTGATAACATCAGCGCGAGTGTTCCGGCTGAAATGCCTGGTCCAAGACCTTCACGCCGGAACTGGCTGTCGACCCGGGTAGATGGGCGGCGGTGAGATGGGTGAGTCCGTTCTCGTAGGAGACGCCTGCCAGATGGATAGCGCTCCCCCAAGCGGTCAGTCGACAGATCTTGATCTCTCGAGAATGGTTGGCGTCCTGCGGGAACGCAAATGGATTCTCACAGGCTTGGCGATCCTCGCTGTCCTCGTATCTCTGCTCATATCGATGCTGAGCACTCCTCAGTATCAGGCAACGGCCAAGGTCCTCCAGGAGAACGCGACGCTCGCGGAGGCTTTGTTCGGGGCGACGGTGTTCCAGATCACCAATCGGGAGCGGGCGCTGATGACCGCGGCGGATCTGGTCGAATTGGATCAGGTCGCAAGACTCGTACGTGCCGACCTTCGGAGTGTTCGATCTATCGCGTCACTCAAGCGCATGGTGGAGGTGACCACCGAGAAGGCTGCCGATATCATCAACATCACCGCGACAGGTCCAGATGCTGCGGAGACCGCTGACGTAGCGAACTCATTCGCTCGACAGTTCGTCGCGTTCCGACAGGAGACCGATCGCCAGATCCTCCAGAAGGCCCGCACACAGATCGAAGCCCAATTGGCTGCGATGACGCCGGAAGACCAAGCTTCCACCCGGGGTCTCACACTCAGCCAAAAGGCCGAAGAACTGTCCGTCCTCGAGTCTATGCAGACTGGTGGTTTTGCGTTGGCCCAGGACGCGACTGTTCCGTCCAGCCCATTCTCCCCGAGCACCTACCTCAATGCCGCCATCGCCTTGATCATTGGTATTCTGGCCGGACTGGTTCTCATCCTGCTGCTCCACGTACTCGATCGTCGTATCAAGGACGAAGAAACTGTCGAGAGGGAGTTTGGTGCACCCGTCATCGCTAGTGTGCCCAGAGTGGGCCGCCGATGGAACACGGCGAGGGGCAAGCGCTCCAGGACGGCAGTGGGCTTCTCCGGTCCGGGTCTGCCGGTTCTCGAGGCCTTCCGCACTCTGCGCTCGAATCTGAAATTCTTCGAGATCGAGCATGAGCTGAACACACTCTTGGTGACCAGCTCTTTGCCCGGTGAGGGGAAAACGAACAGTGCGATCAATCTGGCATTGAGCCTGTCGCTGTCCGGTTCGCGAGTGATCCTTCTGGATGCTGATTTGCGCCGACCAATGATCGGCCAGTACCTGGAGCTGAGGAGCTCGCCAGGCCTCACCAATGTGCTGGCCGGCAGTGAGTGGATCTCCGACGTTGTACAGACGGTCGACACCAGCAAGCTCGTCACGGCCCACGGGGACGATCCGCGATCGAACACCGTCGGTCCGATCGCCAAGAAGAACCTGCTCTGTGTTGCCAGTGGTCCCGTGCCTCCGAATCCATCCGAGCTGTTGAGTTCGCCTCGGACGAACGACGTGATCGCGCAACTAGCCAAGCTTTGCGACTATCTAGTCATTGACGGACCACCATTGCTCCTTGTCTCCGACGCCTTGGAGCTGGCCGGCAAGGTCGGTGGCGTCATTGTGGTCGCGCGCCTGTATTCGACCAAGCTGGAGGATGCCAAGGCCGCTCGAGAAAGCCTGAGCAGGGTTGGCATCACCCCTCTCGGCGTGGTCGTCACGGACGCCAGAAAGGCACGCAAGTACTACCGGGAGTACGGAGGCTATTACGCGGGCCAGTAGCCACACCGGAGACCTATCATGGTGGTCTCTGTCGAGGGTATCCCACTAGAGCCAGGACCGCGACCGACTGACTGAGAACGGCTAATGCGGAAGCTAAGCTTCTATCTGTTATGGATATTCGTCTTCTCCATCCCATGGCAGGATGCCGTGTCGATAGCCGGTGGGACCGCGCTGACCAGGATAATAGGGGTGGTTGCCTTTGCCGTCGCGTTCGCGGCCTGTCTCATAGAGAGGAAGATGAAGAGACCCCCGTTCTTCGTCTATGTGTTCTTCGCATTCGTCGTGTGGCAACTGCTCACGTACTTCTGGAGCGTCGGACCGTCGACCACCCTTGGGAGCACGTTGACCCTCGTGCAGGTCTTCGTCATGATCTGGCTTATCACCGAGCTCTGTACGGCCGAAAAGGAGCGGATATGGCTGCTGGAGGCCTTCGTCCTGGGGTGTCTTGTCGTCTGCTTCCTGTTGGTGAGTGCATACGCACGAGGCGAAGCGGCCGACACATACCGGTATTCGACGGCCAACCTTAGTCTCAACGACTCCGCGCAGTTCATCGCGGCTGGGATCGCCATGGCTTTCATAGTCATTGCATCGGGCCGGAAGGCCCAAATCCGTCGGCATGCGATTTTGATGTGGGTCAATACCGCCTACATCCTGATTGCGCTGTTCTCCGTCGTTCTCACCGCATCACGGAGCGGTTTCATAGCTACCTGCATCGCGCTTGTTGGGGCGGTGTTCGCACTCCGGCAGGTGAGGCTCGCACAAAGGCTGGCTTGGGTCGTTGTGATCATGGGTGTCTTTGCCGGTGTCTTCTTTGGCCTTTCGTCGAGTGAGGCTCTTCAGGCCAATACCCAGAGGATCACGTTCTCGGCCGATACAGCATCTCTGGAGACGCTCACGGGTAGGACGGAGATATGGTCGACGGGAGGGGATCTCTTCCGGGAGCACCCGATCGGAGGCATGGGCGCCGGGACCTTCGTCGAAGCTGCTCGCGAGAGACTCGGCGAGTCTCGGGCCGCTCACAACGTCTTCGTCGAGACTGCCGTCGAAACGGGCATCGTCGGTGTCTTGCTCCTAGTGACCGTTCTAATGTCGGCTCTTGTGCCCGTTCTGATCTCGAGAAACGAGAGCACTCCTCTCTATGTGATCCTGTTTCTCGTGTTGTTCGCAATCGCGCAGGTGGCCAACGTGGCTGGTGGCAAAGCCTTCTGGTGCTCGATGGCTATTCTGTCGTTGAGTGCTGTGCTTCGCAAGCGCGAAGCCATCCGCCTGGCCGCGGAAGGCGCCGGGCTATCTCAGCATACGATCGACGGTAGATACCCTCAGGAGGTGAGCCGCTAGGTCTGCCGCCGTACTGCAGGTGGCAAGACGTGGTTTGCCGGCCAGGGCGTCCGTAAGCCGCTGCCGGATGACGGCACGATCCCAGAAACCGCAGCGTAGGTCGTCCACGAGATCGAACAGAAACCTGCCGTCGTTCAGGAACTCGTACCACCACCAAGAGTAGCGCGGATACGGCACGCGCCCGCGTGTCAAATTGTGCAACCGCCAGCGGGTCCTCTCGTCGGTCCTCCGAAGCAAGCGCGATGCCTCCTGCACGAGAACCGGCGCGCTCGCGGGTACGAGAGCCGCCGCAACCGGGATTCGCAACAAGTCCTGGGCGTGCCGCTCAAGCATGCCTCGCATTACGCTTCTGTGATACTTGAGCGACCAGGGTATGCGGGCCACCAGTCTCACGAAGCGAACGTCTGCGTAGGGGATGGACACATTGATGGCCACACGGCAACTCAACAACTGTCTCGAAGTGAACTGCACCTGCCGGCTCTCCACGAGGAAAGCCTCAAGTAGTTGGTTCTGGTCTTCTATTCCGCGGCGGACCAAACGGTCCAGGTCCCATTCGAGATCCGCGTTCATCTCCTCTTCGAGTGGCTGGATCTCCTCCCAGGCTGACCGCAGGAAGTACCAGGGTCTGGAGAGACTCGTCACTGCGAAGGCATCACGCAGTAGTGAGGTGTCCGGAGGTTCGATTACCGCAGCTGCGCCGCGGTAGCGCAGGAGTTCCCGCGCAAGAGATGGGATCTTGTTCAGTCCATGCTTCAGATCGTCGGGCCCTTGGTCTCCTCCCAGGATCTCGCCATAGGTGCCGGCCGTCGCGGTCTGAAGTCCCATGTCCGCGAAGGCTCTTCCTGAGCAAAGCCATTCGGGACCGGTGACAGTCTCCACGCGGTCGAACCCAGCATCCAGCGCGCTCAGATCGTAGGCCTTCGCGGTGTCTGCAACGTGAGCCGAGACCCCGGAGGTCTCGCAGGCGCGCCTGACGATGGCGATCTCCCGGCTCTTGGGGTCGCCGTGGGACAAGCACGCGATCGCTTTCGGCCCGAACGTCTCCCTTAGGCCGGCCAACAGTACGCGCGAATCCCAGCCTCCCGACATCATCAGTCCGGTTGTCCAATGCGTATCGACATGATCGCGGAGCGCGTCTTGCAGTCCCTCCCAACACAGTTCGATCGCCTGGCCGGCCGAAGACACCCGGGAGTCATATCCTCCGGTCCAGAGATCGCTGGTTTCGTATGATTCCAAGCAGTCTTCATCGGATCGGTAGCGCAGTATCTGGCCTGGGAGTAGACGAGATATCCCGTCAAAAAAGGTGCGTCGCCCGAACATGTAGTTGCCTCGGCGAAGCCATTGAACGGTCCCTGTCATGTCGGGTCGGCACCCGGCATGTTCGAGGGTCTTGGCCAGCGGACGCAGGAGAGTGCTGAAGACCAGCCCTCCGTTGAGCCGCGAGTAGTACATGGGAAAAGAGCTGAGGTGGGAGACGCCTATATGCCATGTCCCAGAGACGTCGACGGCCGCCAAGTTGCCGCAGCATCGGTCGGTGAGCCTGAACTCGCCATCGCAGGTTGTGAAGAGCGCCGGCTGTCTCCCGGTTGCGCAATCGTCGGCCGCCGTGTAGAGCGACGCTTCTCCGTCGACTGCGAACCTTGTGCCGTCGACGGCCTCCAGCACCGCGCGGGATTGTCCGAATGCATGCCCGCCCAGCCTACCGCCTGCTGCCTCCACCGTGTCTATGCCGCCCCAGATGCGTAAGTACTCTTCTCTCAGGGGTTCCCAGAACGCCCCGACGACACCGGTGGTCCCGAAGATACCGGGCACTATCGTTCCCCCCCCAAACGCCTAGCCGATCTTCTGAGGGCTTGTGTGAAGGGGACGAAGCCCGGCGGGATCAGGAGCGCCAGTCGCAGGCGCAGTCTCCACCATCGGAAACGCGATGTTCCTTGTGTCAGGGCGAGGAGGCTCCTCGTCTCGACTCTGTCGCCCCTAAGGTATGCCTCCGTCGCATTTGCCAGTCTTCGAGAGGCCAGATACTCTTCGAGCGTATGGCGTGAACCGAGCGGTCGGCGGCCGCTGCTCAGAAACTCCTCTATCACCGAAGCCTCAGGGACGTCCGCACCGGCACTGATAGTCTTGACAGCGCGGTTCTCGGCGGATAGGTGATAGACAGCCCCATCGATTGGAGACCACGCTACGCGATAGGCGAGGGCGATGCGGGTCCACATGTGCATATCCCCGCCACGTTTCACTCCCATGGGGAACATGCCGACCTCATCGAAGACATGTCTCGGCACCATGACTGCCGACGAGCAGATGGGCGAGTTCCAAGCGGCGGCGCGGAAGAAGTCTTCCAGCAACCCGCCGTCGCGCACGTCAACACAGTCTTTGAACGTGGGTCGCCACTGTCTGTCGTCTTGGCGCAAGACGAACGAGGTCCCGTACATGCCCGCTTCGGGATAGCGTGCGCGTAGATTCGTGACGGTCTCCAAGAACGTTGGCATCCACTCGTCGTCGGCGTCCAGGAAGGCGATCAGATCGGGTGACGAGGCCTCCTGGATCCCCCGGTTTCTCGCCGCGGATTCTCCGGCGTTCTGCTGGGCGACGAGTTTGATGCGTGGATCGCTGATACCCCGCACGGCATCTGCTCCGCCGTCGGTCGAACCGTCGTCCACTACAACGATCTCAACGTCCGATATCGATTGAGCCAGCACCGAGTCGATAGCCCGCCTTATGTGGCTGGCCTTGTTGTAGAGAGGTATCACCACGGAGATGGTCATACGCGCCGGTGTCGGCCGGGGGGGATGCGCTTCTCTTGTGCTATGGACGCGATGAGGTTGGTCATGTTTTCGCACATTGCCTCGAGCGAGAAAAGCCGGTTCGCCCTTTCTCTGTTTTCCCGACCCACGCGGTGCCGGAGCTCCTCGTCGAGCAGCAGCCGGATGATTCGACGCGCCAGGCCGCTGGCGTCGTACGGAGGAGCCAGCCATTCGGAGAAGTTCTCCCCCAGCGTCTCACGCATGCTGCCCAGATCAGTGCCCACCACCGGCAGGCCGAGACTCATCGCCTCGAGCACCGCGTTCGAGCAGCCTTCGTGCTTCGTAGACTGTACACAAAGGTCCGCTGCGCGAAACAGACGGTTCGGTTGGCTCATCTGGCCCATATAGAGGATGTCGGCGGCATCCAGCTCCAGCTCTTCTGCTAGGCGTACCAGTCGCTCTTGCTCTCCCCCGTCCCGGCCTGCCAAGACGAGGAGCGACCGGTGGCCGGCGGTCGCTAGTTCGTCCTTCACCTGTTTCCAGGCGGTGACCAGCGTGGTGTGGTCCTTGCCACTGTGAAGATTAGCAACCATGCAGGCGATGAGGGTGTCCTCTGGGAAGCCGAACTCCCGGCGGGCCTCGTGCCTCGTGGGGAGGTCCTGAGAAGTCGGGACACCGTTCCGCACCACACGCACGAGGTCGGGGGCGGCACCCAGCTCATCGGTGAGAAAGGCCGCACCTTCGCAGGAGTTGGCTACGAAGTACGGGGTGGCCTTGACTGCCAGTTTCTCGAGAGGCAGCGCGAAGCGCTGCTGTCCGGGGTCGCGCTGATTCCAGACGCATGCGCCTGCTCCTGTGAGCCGCCAGGCGAGCGCGCACATGACGTTGGCAGGGTGAGTGTAGGGGAGGATGATCGATGGCCTCAGCCGTTTGCACTCTCTGACGAACCGGCTCGCGCCTACGGAGAAGGTCGCGAAAAGCGAGTCGTAGAACATGGGGACTATGCGACACTCGATCCCCCATTCTTGACAGCGTTGCATAGCCAGACCTGGTAGGTGTGACCCCCAGACGTGGACTTCTGACCCCAGCTCATCCTTCAAATACCGTGCCAGGTAGAGGGATTGTCTCTCCGCCCCTCCCATCTCGAGCGACTGGTTCACTATGAGCACACGTAGTCTGCTCAGCAGCTCACGTACCCCGGACACTCTCACGACGTCTTCGGTCATCTACCCCTCTCGTCTTGAGCCGTCCGGCGCCGAGTTCGCCAGGTCGCGGCACGCGGCTCGCAAGGCTTCGCGCCAATGGATAGTCACATGACCCCACGTTCTCGTACGCAGCATCTCCTCTGCATTCTGCAGGCCCGCGGCGCGCACCTGCTCCACGTTCTCTGCACACCATCTGAACGCCTTGCGGAATGCGGCCACTTTCCTCTTGATGACAAGGCCGTTGCTCCCCGATCGCACCACCTCGGGAACGATCCCAACATCGACGGCGACGGGAAAGCAGCCGCAGGCCATGCCCTCCAACAGCGGGAATGGAGTCCCCTCCGCCGTCGAGGCCACACATATGACGTCGATGGAGTTGTAGAACTCACGCATCTGGTCGCGGCCGAGCCCTCCATCGGCCACCTGGAGCTCGAATTCCTCGGCAGCGGGAAGGAGGATGTCGTTAAGGCCTTTGCACCTGTCGTTTCGATCGCCGGCCCAGCCGATTCGCAGCGCGCCCGTGCGTCGGCCGGCGGGCTTGAAGATGTCAGGATCAAAGCCATTCGGCGTGTAATGGACCTCGCGGTACGGCGTGAAGGTGTTCAGTAACCGCTCCGAGGTTGACGTAATGGTGCCTGCGTCGGCGAGATACTTCCGCGTCGCCTGGGCGGGTGTGAGATAACCGTAATCGCTCTCATTGGCCCACCGGTGGCTGCTGATCTCCTTGACCACCCGGCGCGAATCCAGGCCGAATCCGTGGTGGTATGTCTCTCCCCAAAAGAAGATGTAGAGGAGGTCGAAGTCGATCGACGAAAGATCGGGCTTATCGCGTACGTAGGCGATCTGGATATCGAACTCGTCGGACAGGCAACGGGAGATGGACTGAGCCTTGAAATCGAAGGCCCAGCCGCGACGGTCGGCCAACATGACGACGCGCGGCTTGGCGGCCGGTCGGAGAGGGAGCACACGACGCACGACGGGGGGCCGGGCCGCGGACGCGGGCCCGTTGCCTCGACGCAGGTCTCTTAGAGATGAAGCCAGTTCCCGAAGCCCGGCAAGAAGACGCTTGAGGACGAACCGATCACCCATCGGTCGTTGCGACCGGATAGACCTCGTCCGACACTTTCGATGTCTCCCAGGCGACGCGTGGCTGGAGCTTGAAGCGCATTCTGCTCTTGTAGGCCTGGTTGAACGTTCCGCTGGATTCAACGGCTATCGGCACGCCGATCCCATCGCCTGCGATGATCAGTCCGTTGCCGAGTCGGGCGTTGATGCGCAGTTCGTACTGTCTCGTAGCAAGAAGGTCTGCCGGTACTGTAGCGGTAGATACGTACTGGCCTGGATCGACCGTCGACATAGATGCCCCGTGATCATCGTGGTGCGAACGGAAGAGAGCCGTCTGTTCATCGTCCACCAGGTCGAAGAACACTCTGAGTCCTATCAGGCGTTCGGGTACCGTATACCTGTATTCCACCTCAAATGGCTGGCCGCTCAGAATGGTGAGTGTCTCGCGGCCGCCTTGTCGCACCGTGATGCCATCGAGACGAAAAGCAGGGTCCGATGGAAAAGCCCTCACGGCGTCAGCGAGGCTATCCAGAGACTCTGCGCTCGCTCCCCGAAGGTAGGCTTCGGTCACCTCGGTTGTGTCGCCTTCGTGAACGATTCGGCCGTTGGCGAGCTGTATGGCCCGGGTGCACAGATTCCTGACGGCGCCCATGTTGTGACTGACGAAGAGCACGGTACGACCTTCGCGCGCCACTTTGCCCATGCGGCCGAGGCATTTGCGCTGGAACTCCGCGTCACCGACTGCCAGCACCTCATCCACGATGAGGATTTCGGGATTGAGATGGGCTGCCACGGCGAAGGCCAACCGTACGTACATGCCGCTCGAATAGCGTTTGACAGGTGTATCCAAGAACTGTCCGATCTCGCTGAACTCCACGATCTCGTCGAACCTGCTCTTGATCTCGGCCCGCTTCATGCCGAGGATTGCCCCGTTCAGTTGGATGTTCTCCCTGCCGGTGAGCTCACCATGGAACCCCGTGCCTACCTCCAACAGGCTGCCTACTCGTCCCCAGATCTCCGCCCGTCCCTCCGTGGGCTCGGTGATGCGCGAGAGCACTTTCAGAAGCGTGCTCTTGCCGGAGCCGTTCCGGCCGACGATGCCGAGGACGTCGCCGTGCCGAATCTCGAGGTCGATGTTCCTGAGGGCCCAGAGTGTCTCCGAGGTCTGCGTGGTGGCGCCTGGATTCCGGATGCGTTCGATAGGCCGCTTGACGACATTCGTGATCGCGTCACGCAACGTGTGGTACTCGGCGGCTTCCGCGCCGATGTGGTACATCTTGCCAAGTCTCTGGGTTCGGATAGCGAGATCGTTCATGGTCTACACCACATCGGCGAACATCCTCTCGATGCGTCTGAAGTAGAAGAGCCCCCCGACCAACAGTACGAAGACGACCGCGGTGGAGATCCCAAGGTAGCGTGCATCGAACGGCGACCCGAGCAGCGACCAACGAAAACCGTTGATCACGCCGGTCATCGGATTGAGCGAGAAGAGCACGCGCAGCCATTCGGGCCATTTCGGGTCGAGAGGGTAGATGACCGGGCTGACGAACATCCACAGTTGCACCAAGAACGGGATGATGTACTGCACATCCCGGTAGAGCACGTTGATGGCGCTCATCCAGAGACCCACGGAGAGCGCGGTAGCGATGATGAGCACCACGAAGGCGGGCAAGACGGCGATCTCCCACCCGGGGGCGATACCGTAGGCGGCCATCAGGATGAGTAGGACGATGAACGAGAGCACGAAATCCACCAGCACACCCAGTACCGCTGATATGGGAATCACGAGGCGCGGGAAATAGACCTTGGTCACCAAGTTGGCGTTGCCGACCACACTCGTGGTCGATCGGGTGAGAGCGCCTGCGAAGAACTGCCACGGTAGCAGACCGCAGAAGCTGAAGACGGCGTAGGGCAGGTCTTCGTCCCCGGTCTCGACTTTCAGTCCTTTGTTGAAGACGACGGTGAAGACGACCATCGTGAGGAGCGGCTGCATGATCGCCCAAGCTACGCCCAGAACCGCCTGTTTGTAGCGAAGGAGGATGTCCCGCCACGTGAGGAAAAACAGCAGCTCACGGTAGTCCCACAGGTGGCGCAGGTCAAGAGAGGCCCAACCTCGCTTGGGTTCGAGGACGATGACGTCTCGATCGGGGAGGGACCTGTTGGAGTCTCTGGAGTGGCTGGTCACGACCAACTCATCCGACCGGTCGACCTCCTCCATCTATCATCATGCTTGTTCCTTCGGGAAGAACGTATCGTACCCGATAAGGGGCGCTCTGTAGGTGTACTGTCGTGTTGGACATCACTTGGCCATCATCAAGCCTCATGCACAGCCGATACGGCAGCAGCGTCTTCGTGGAGCAGCCGGGTGGTCTTGCAGATGATGAAGGCTCTCAGAGCCAGGCGGTTGTAACCCACGAAGTAGTGTTCCGTACCCCTCAGGGCTCGGCTCACCCTGTTTCGTGCGCGGCCCGGGAAGCGGCGTAAGGCAGCGTAATGCCGAGCCGCCCTTCCTTGCTTGGGTTCTTGCACGACCATGTTTGTCACGATGTCTTCGAGAAGGGCGGCAGGAAGGACCGACGCAGCCGTCTGCGAGGAAAGCTCGTCCTGCAGGAGTTCGACGACTGCTGGGGACCTCAGGAAGCCGCCGATAGTGCCGATGGCGTCGTGCTCGGCGAAGTCGATCTCTGGGCCGATGGAGCGAACGATCCTGGTCCACAGTCGTTTGTCGTCGCGCTCCTCATCCGGCAGTGTCCTCACCAGGTCGACGACTCGGCGTGCCAGAAGTGGATTTGTGACCTCCACGTAGGAGAGCTTGAGATCGTTGAGCGCCGACAGGCCGAACTGCACGTCCACCGCTTGGCAGAGTCTGTCGCGCCACAGGGAGAGTGACTCTCCAGGGCTGGGGCTCAGAATCTCCGGAGCTTCCTGGGGTGGGAGGCCCAGCTCCTCGAGGCTTTTCACCCCGGCGAAGTCGCTCCACAGGACCTGTCCATGGTAGCGAAGGACTTCCTGGACAGAGGTCATGGGGGGATAGCCGAACACCTCGTCTCCTCTGACGATGCCGCCGGCTCCGCTGTCGTGGAGATGCTTCCAGACCGCGAAACCATCTACGTACCCCGCGATCTCGTCAATGCGGCCCTCTCCTTGAGTGATGAACCTGTCAAAGATCACTGCTGCCGGAGGATCGTGAGCGTCGAGGGCGTGGTACGTGTGCTTCAGGTCGTATTGTCTCGCTACCTCGCGTGCGATCGAGGCATCGTTCCCTTTCCTCCCCATTGAGTCCCGCAATCCCCACGTCAGCGTGTGCGGGCGGGCTCCTCTGTTGACCAAGAGGGAGAGTATCCCCCTACTGTCCACTCCTCCCGACAGTGGCACGATCCATCTCTGGAAATCATGATCGTGTGCCGCGACTGTCTCGTGCAACGCGTTAAGCAGGAGTGATTCGTGATGTCCCGGCGACCTATCGACGGGCGAGAAAGGGCGGATACGTGTAGCCAGAGAGGTGTGCCACGAATTCCGGTCGAGGGTGAGAATCGAATCGCCTGGGAGCCAGTGGATCCTCGTATCCCAGGACAGCCCGAGCCCCAGAGTGCCGGTCGATAGCATCCAGGGGATGACCGATCGATTGAAGTCGAAGCAGCCCGTGAGGAACACGATCGCACGTTGCGAGGTCGACGCGATGAAGACGTTCTCGTCGTGGTAGTACCAGATGGTCCGTGATGCCAGGACGTCCGTGACGGCCTCCACGCAGCCGGCATCACCTCGGAACATCGCGTAAGTACCGTCGGGCGTTTCGGAGGAAGTCCGCCACCATTCGACGTCTTGTTCGAAGATCGGACCCAGGCAGATGTTGTCACCGTGCACCGAAATCGTCTCGTTTGGGCTGTAAACGGCCAGGGCGATTCCCTCATCCGCCAGGATCAGGGGCGGGGAGGGTGTGATATTGTCGGGCGCAAGTCTTGGAGCGAGCGCCTCCAGACGTCGCTCATAGCGGGCGGCCTCGGCTGTATCACGCGTACAGAGGTATACGGCCTTCGCCACTTCACGTCTCCTGTCGTGACGCAAACCGCGTCAGTAGTCGCCGCGCGCGACGCATCATGGCCCCAGGGTAGTACTGAAACAGCCGGGCGGTCCTGCGGCGGATCAAGGGCGCGAGATCACGAGCGAGATAGCATGCGAACGTATCGCAGACGAGAAGTGGTTTCTGATAAGCCGGGATGCTCGATCTCCAAATGACGCCCGCTTGCCGGCAGCGCAGCCAGACACGTCTGAAGGGCGCGTAGCCGTGCAGGTTGGGATCGTGGAAGCGGCGGGTTCGGGCATTGCGCCTGCTACCCGTGGCGCGGTTGACGAACAGGATCTCGTCCACCTGGCGCCACGGACCCATGATCGCCAGTTTGGTGAGGAGGAGCCGGTCGGCACCGTTCTCCGCCAGGAGAAGGTCGGTCTGCGCCAAGACCTCCCGGCGCATCAGACCGAAGACCATGTGGACCTTGCGCGAAGCCCACAGCATGTGGTGGATGCGGCGAGCGGGGCTGGGATCGCTCAGTTCCAGCGGGTCGAGCGACTCGTGCAAGGGCCGGCCATCCTCGCTTATCTCACGTGCTCTGGGGTAGGCGAGCACCACGTCGGGATTCTCATCCAGTGCTTCCACGCAGCGCTGCAGGTAGTCGCACAGATGGATATCATCACATGCGGCCCACTTGAAGTATTGCCCACGCGATAGCGCGAAGGTATTGTTGAAATTGCGGGCCGCGCCAAGGTTCTCGTCATTGCGGTGGTAGCGGATGCGGCTGTCCCGTTGCGCGTATCGGGCTGCTATCTCGGCAGTGCCGTCATCGGACGCATTGTCGGAGATGATCAATTCGAAATCGCCGAACGTCTGCGATAGGAGCGAGTCGAGAGCCTGCTCGAGGTAGGGAGCGCCGTTATAGACAGGGAGCCCGATACTAACCCGGGGTTTCGGCTCGTCCGCGAGACTGGTGGTCCTGCGGTTGGTGGTTTCACCGCTCATGATCGCTCACCTGGGCAGCGGGTCATCGAGGGAGCGTGCGTCGTGGGGAGGGATCGGCAAACCGACACGAAGCAGGGAGGGAGAGCGCCATGACTGACGATGGAGCCGCCGTATGTAGGTTCTGCGGCGGTCGCCTGAGGGCGAATTTCGTGGACCTCGGAATGTCCCCTCTGTGCGAGAGTTTCGTTCCGCGCGAACGCCTCAACGAGATGGAGCGGTTCTATCCTCTTCATGTCTACGTCTGCGAATCCTGTCTGCTGGTCCAGCTCGAAGAGTACGTCAGTCCTGAAGCCATCTTTCGTGACTATGCCTACTTCTCTTCCTACTCGACGAGTTGGTTGGAACACTCCAAGCGCCACGTGGACACCATGGTGCATCGTCTGCGACTCGGGCGCGACGCGCGAGTGGTCGAGGTCGCGAGTAATGATGGCTACCTCCTGCAGTATTTCTTACCGCACGGCATTGTTCCTTTAGGTATCGAACCAGCGGCCAACGTGGCCAAGGAAGCGGAGGCCAAGGGCGTTCCCACTCTCGTGGAGTTCTTCACAGCCGATCTGGCGCGCCACCTTGTCCGGGAGCGTGGGCCTGCCGATCTGATCATCGGCAACAACGTGCTTGCACAGGTGCCCGGGCTCCGCGATTTCGTGGAAGGCCTGAGCGTACTGCTTGGTCCGACCGGCGTTGCCACTCTCGAATTCCCCCACCTACTCCGCCTCATCGACGAGAACCAGTTCGACACCATCTACCACGAGCACTTCTCGTATTTCTCTCTCCTAGCGGTGGAGAGGATCTTCGCCGCGTTCGATCTGCAGCTGTACGACGTGGAGGAACTCCCGACTCACGGCGGATCCCTCCGTGTCTATCTTCGGCACGCGGGCGAGAATGCTACAGAGATCTCACCCAGGGTGGGCGCGCTACGAGAGTGCGAGCTCCAGAGCGGGCTTGGAGAAGTCAGAGGTTACGCAGGCTTCTCGCCCCGCGTGGAGGGCACGAAGCGCAAGCTGCTCAGATTTCTGATCGACGCGAAGGAACAAGGCAAATCCATCGCCGGATACGGCGCGCCCGGCAAGGGCAATACGCTGCTCAACTACTGTGGGATCCGCACCGATTTCTTAGACTACACAGTCGACCGCAATCCACACAAGTGGGGGATGTATTTGCCGGGGACTCACATACCGGTGTTCGCTCCCGAGCGTCTCGACGAGACCAAGCCTGACTACATCCTCATCCTCCCGTGGAATCTGAAGCAGGAGATCATGGCACAGCTGGAGTACGTGAGAGGGTGGGGCGGCCGGTTCGTTGTCCCGATTCCGGAGGTGCAGCTCATATGAAGGTCATCTTGTTCTGCGGAGGCCGTGGCACCCGGTTCGGGAGTGCCGTGGGCGAAGTGCCGAAGCCGATGCTGTCGATCGGCTACCGGCCCATCCTCTGGCATCTCATGAAGTACTACGCCTCCTTCGGCCACAAGGATTTCATCCTCTGTCTCGGCTACAGAGCAGATGTCATCAAGAACTACTTCCTCCACTACGACGAGACCGTATCGAACGACTTCGTTCTGCGGGGCGGGCGCGAGGTGGAGCTTCTCAGCCGCGATATTGACGACTGGAACATCACCTTTGTCGACTCCGGTCCGCGGGCAAGCATCGGAGAGCGCCTCAAGTCGGCCGAACCCTATGTTGCCGGGGAGGAGTACTTTCTGGCCAACTACAGTGACGGTCTGACCGATTTAGATCTGGACCGCTACGTAGAGCACGTTCGACAGCAGGACAAGACGCTCGGCTTCCTGGCGGTGCAGCCCTCCCTCACGTTCCACGTGGTATCGACGGACGACGACGAATGCGTACAGGCCGTCACACCTATGAACGAGTCGGACATCTGGATCAACGCCGGCTTCTTCGTCTGCAAGAAGGATGTGTTCCGATACCTCGGCCCGGGAGAGGACCTGGTGGGCCCGGCGTTCACCCGGTTGCTCGAGGCCCGAGAGCTGATGGCTTACCGTTACCGGGGCTTCTGGAAGGCTATGGATACTATCCGCGACAAGCAGGAACTCGAGGATCTCTGGGTGGGAGGACACGCGCCATGGGCGGTCTCGAAGTGCGTCTAACCGGTCTACGGATTGTTCTCTGCGTGGGGGCACACGCCGACGATATCGAGATCGGGTGCGGCGGCACCGTCCTCCGTCTACTCGAGTCGCATCCCGAGATCGAAGTGCACTGGGTGGTCCTGAGCGCTCCGGACGGACGGGCCGGCGAGGCGCGGCGTAGCGCGGAAGCGCTTCTTGGGCATGCCGGTGAGATCGATGTGCGCGTGGCCGATTTCGAAGAGACGCTCTTCCCGCACCTTGGGAGAGACCTCAAGAGATACCTGGCCCAGCTGGGCTCTGAGCTGGCGCCCGATCTGGTGTTGACGCACTGGAGCGGCGATCTGCACCAAGACCACCGGGTTGTGAACGAGTTCACCTGGAACACCTTCCGCAATCACCTCATTCTGGAATACGAGATCCCCAAGTGGGATGGCGACATGGGGCGTCCCAATGTCTTCGTGCCGCTGGAGAAGCAGGTCTGCGAGCGCAAGGTCGAGCATCTGATGACGGCGTTCCCGTCGCAGTCCGGCAAGCCGTGGTTCGACTCCGAGGTCTTCTGGGGGCTGCTGAGACTCCGCGGCATGGAGGCCCACTCGCCGAGCAAGTACGCGGAAGCCTTCCATTGCCGTAAACTCGTGCTGAGCTAGTCCCCCCAAGGGATCGGAGAAAGGCCATGAAGGTACTCATCACCGGCCACGATGGTTATGTCGGTTCAGTGCTGGCCCCGCTTGCCCGGGCAGCGGGTCACGATGTGATGGGCCTCGACAGCCGGCTCTACCGCGACTGCGGTTTCGGGCCACCGGCGCCAGAAGTCCCGGCGCTAGACCTAGACCTCAGGGGCGTCGAAGTCGAGCATTTGAAGGGATTTGACGCCGTCATCCACTTGGCCGCCATCTCCAACGATCCTGTCGGCGATCTGAACCCGAGTTGCACATACGAAATCAACCACCTGGCTTCGGTGAGGCTCGCGGCTCTCTCCAAGGAGGCCGGCGTCTCTCGTTTCTTGTTCTCGTCGTCGTGCAGTCTCTATGGCTCTGCCGGTGAAGGTTATGTGGACGAGACGGGGGATTTCAATCCGGTGACTCCCTATGGTGAATCGAAGGTCCTGGTCGAGCGGGATGTCGCACTGATGGCCGATCGTCATTTCAGCCCTTGCTTTCTACGCAACGCCACGGTGTACGGTGTGTCTCCGCGGTTGCGGGCGGACCTCGTGGTGAACAACCTCACCGGCTTCGCATTCCTCCGGGGCGAGGTGCTGCTGAGCAGCGATGGCTCCCCCTGGCGTCCGCTGGTGCACGTGGAGGATGTCGCGCGCGCGTTCGTCGCGTGCCTCGAGGCGCCTCAAGAGTTGGTGCACAACGAGGCCTTCAATGTCGGCCGCACCGACGAGAACTATCAGATACGCGCCGTCGCTGAGATTGTCAAGGAGGTCGTGCCCGGCAGCAAAGTGGCGTTCGGCGAAGGCGCAGGCCCCGACATCCGCAACTACCGGGTGGACTGCGGCAAGCTGGAGCGGGTGCTTCCCCACGCAGTACCTCGATGGACCGTGAGGCAGGGTGTGGAGGAGCTCTACGGGGCGTTTCGTCGGTACACTCTCACCGAGGACGATTTCCTCTCGCGGTATGTGCGGATCTCACAGATCAAGCGACTGTTGGCCGAGGGGCGGCTGGACGGCGACCTTCAGTGGATCATAGACGGCGGTGAAGAGGCCGAGTAGAGTCTTTGCACGCCTCTACGGCACGTGGGGAAAGCGGTAGGCGCCGAGGCTCGGAGAGGAGTCCGACTTGGTCATGCAGCACCCGGTGGGCCTAGCGCGCTCGGGCGACCTCAAGGCGAGTGTCTGCAGTGCATGCGGTAGTGCCGATGTCAGGCTGTTCTATGAATGCCGCGACGTGCCGGCTCAGAGCTGCGTACTCGTGGATGACGCACAGGTCGCCCGCGACTACCCGACGGGGTCCATCCGACTCGGCTTGTGTGATTCCTGCGGTCTGATACAGAACACCACTTTCGAATCCGCGTTGATCGACTACTCCAAGCCCGCGGAGGAGAGTCAGGCCTTCTCCCCTACCTTCTCGGCTTATGCGCGCGAACTGGCGCGTTCACTGGTCGCGCGGTACCGATTGCGTGGCAAGAGCGTCATTGAGATAGGCTCGGGCAGGGGCGACTTCCTGCGGCTGCTTGCCGAAGAAGGCGTCACCGGGGGGATCGGGATTGACCCCGGTTACCTGCCGGATCGCTCGGGTGGTGATAACGAGGTAAGGTTAGAGTTTCTCACCGAGTATCTCAACGAAGGCCATGTCGGATTGCCTGCCGACCTGATCTGCTGCCGGCACGTTCTGGAGCACATCCGGCCGGTAGCCGAGTTCGTGCAGTTGGTCAAGCGGTCGGCGGATGCAGCCGACGGCCCGGTGGTCTTCTTCGAGGTGCCTGACGTCCGGCGTGTTCTCGCGGAGGGGGCTTTCTGGGACGTCTACTACGAGCACTGTTCCTATTTCAGCGCCGGCTCGTTGGCCAGGCTCTTCCGCGCGTCGGGATTCGAAGTCGTTCGACTGGCTTCAGCCTACGAGAAGCAGTACGTGCTGCTGGAGGCGCGCTCCGTCGACAGTCGGGACAGCCGTGCGCGGCATCACGAAGCGGGCGAGGTGGGCGAGTCGGTGGCCGAGGAGACTGTTGACCAGCTGCAATGCGACGTGCGGCTCTTCACGACGTCCGTCGGCGCGAAGATCGCCCACTGGCGGGATGTGCTTGCGGAAGTACGACAGCAGGGCCGGCGGATCGCGCTGTGGGGCGGGGGTTCGAAGACCGTGGGCTTCTTGTCGGCCGTAGAGGCGCGAGATGAGGTGGACTGCGTCGTCGACATCAATCCGCGCAAGCAGGGGCTCTGCCTGCCCGGCTCGGGCCACAGGGTGTTCACCCCCGAGGTTCTCGTGGACCGTAGGCCCGATGTAGTGGTTGTGATGAACCCCATCTATCTGAACGAGATTGAAGCCTGGTTGGCGCAGCACGGCCTCGCCCCAGAGGTGGTCGGGCTCACATGAGTGCTTGCCCCCGATCAGCTCTGAAGCTGGCCATGTTCGCTCCCTCCATGACGTGGGGAGGGGCTGAGAAGATGTTCAGGCGCCTAGCCATGGGCTTCGCGCAGCGGGGGTTCTCGGTCGATCTCGTGCTCGCCAGTGCCACCGGACCGAATCTCGAGGGCCTACCTACGACCATACGCGTGGTGGATCTTGGCGTCGACCGTGTGCGCGACGCGATCCGGCCCTTGGCCCGCTACATCGACGACGCCCGGCCGGACGCTCTTCTTTCCACGCTGTACTACGCAAACATCGCCGCCGTCATGGCGCGGTCTCTCTCTAGTTGGTCGCCGCTGGTGATTCTGCGCGAAGCCACCTCGCTCAGCGTGGGAACCATTGATCCGACCGACTTGCGCCACCGCATGGTGTTGCGGCTGGCCGGCCTCTTCTACCCCCGAGCGGACGTGGTCGTTGCGAACTCCCACGGAGCGGCTCGCGACCTTGTCGACAACGTGGGTATACCAAAGGCGATGGTCCGCGTCATCTACAACCCAGCCTACGGTGAGGAGATCGCCTCGATGATGCAGGAGGCCGTCGACCACCCCTGGTTTGGAGACGGGGGGCCTCCCCTCGTACTGTCTGTGGGGCGCCTGAACCCTCCAAAGCGCTACGACCTGCTGATACGTGCGGTCTGCGCCGCCCGGCAACAACGTCCTTTGCGCTTGGTCATTCTGGGCGACGGTGAGGAACGGGCTCGTCTCGAGTCGGTGGTTCGAGAGCGCGCTGCCGAGGAGTTCGTCTCTCTTCCTGGATTCGCCACGAACCCCTACGCGTACATGGCGCGATCGGACCTGTTCGTGCTCTCGTCCATATGGGAAGGACTGCCCAACGCTCTGATCGAGGCCATGGGGTGCGGACTGAAGGTTGTCTCCACAGACTGTCCGCATGGTCCTCGCGAGATTCTCGGCATGACCGGTCCCGGACGTGGAGCCTACGGCACCCTGGCCCCGTGCGACGACGTCGATGGTCTGTGTAGTGCGATCCTGTGCGAGCTGGGTACAGAGCGTGATCCTGATGCCCTAAGGAGGCGCGCCATGCGGTTCGGAGTGGATCGTGCGGTGACCAGCTACCTCGATCTTGTCAGCATCGCCCTACGCGGGCGGTTGGCGTGAGCGGCCTTGCCCGTCTTGCGGGCGGTGTGGCGGGCGGGTTGCTTCTGGCTACCGGTCTTCCAGCGCTTTCTCGAAGAAGGGCCGCGCGATCTGGGCGCTTCGCGCTTCTTCTGCACGGCGTCTCATCACGCAGAATGCCAGGGGTCGATCGGACGGCCCAACCCCGCCTGACGGCGGATGACCTGGCGTCTCTGCTCGAGTGGCTGGGAGACAGGTTCTCGTTCCTGACGCCGAAGGAGTTTCTGGCCGGCGATAGAGCGGGCGTCCTACTGACCTTCGACGATGGGTTTGCCAATAACGCCGTGCAGGCCCTGCCCGTGCTTCGCAAGTTCGAGTGCCCGGCGCTCTTCTTCGTCAGCACGCAGCATGTCGTGAATCCACGCGACTGGCTGGGATTCGTCCGAGAGCAAGTATCGCGGGCCTGGGAGGGCCCGGCGGCCGTTCCGGAAGAGATCCGTGTCGACTGGTACGACGGTATGAGCGAGGAACGGCTACGCGAATGCGCCGCGAGTCCTCTGATCACCATCGGTTCGCACGGCGTCGGCCACAGGGTCCTCACCGAGTGTGAAGATCACGAACTCGCCCAAGAGCTGCGAGACTCCAAGTCCTACCTTGAAGGGGTCACAGGCCAGGGCGTCGATTACTTTGCCTACCCCAAGGGGTTGTACGATGCCCGGGTGATGCGCGAGGTCGGCAGCGCCGGGTATGAGGCGGCCTTCACGATTGACAGTCTGGGGCTTGGAAGCCCGAATCTCGAACTGCCCAGGATCGGGATCTATCGTGTCGATCGCAATTACCTGAGCCTCAAACTCAGTGGTTTGCACCGGCGACCGCTCTGGTGTGAGACGTGACACTTCATGCGAGAGCGCGTTATCACCCGAAGCCCGCGATCCTCCAGATGGTACGCAAGATCACGCCGAGATCTGACATCAAGGTCCTGCGGCTCAAATACTCCATGTCGAGGGCCAGCTTGGCCGGCATGATCTCGTCGACGTATCGGTTGTGCCAGTCGTCTCCCGCCAGGTGGGCTGATTCGTCACGAAAGTGCAGAGACGCGGGGCCGGTCAGGCCCGGTCTGGCATCCAAGACCGCCCTCTGTTCCTGAGAATACAGCGCGACGTATTCCGGGTCTTCCGGACGGGGCCCGACCAGGCCCATGTCGCCCTTCAGCACGTTCAGCAACTGTGGCAGCTCATCGAGTTTGTAGTCTCGCAATAGGGCTCCGAGACGCGTTACGCGGGAGTCCTCGGCCGCCGTGATCCTTGGGCCGATCGATGGGGCATCCACCACCATCGAGCGGAACTTGTACAAAGTGAACGGTCGGCCGTTCCAGCCTACTCGAGTCGAACGGAACAGCGCCGGCCCAGGGCTGCTCAGCCGCACGGCGAGGGCCAAGCCGAGCAGAAGCGGTGACAGAAGCACGAGGCCGAACCCAGCTCCCAGCACGTCCAGACAGCGGCCGCCGGTGTACGTAGGTCCCCTGAACGTGCTCACAGACGATCCTCGGTCACGGGCGGGATGCACGGGTGACATCGGCAACGGCGTCTATCACATCCCGGACGTCTTCATCGCTCATGACGCTGCAGATCGGCAACGAGATCTCTCTTTCGTACTCCCGCGTGGCGACCGGGAAGCTCTCCGGAGTGTACCCGTAGGTGTCCCGATAGTACGGGTGCAGATGAAGTGGGATGAAGTGCACGCTCGTCCCGATATTGCGGGCTCTCAGCTCCTCGACGAAACGGGCGCGGCCGATTGTGAGTCGGTCGAGATTCAACCTCAAGGGGTAGAGCTGCCAGGAGTGCTCCACCCACGGCTCCCTGGCCGGCACCTGCAACTCGGGGACGTCTGAGAACGCCTCTGTGTACCGGGCGGCTATCTCCGTCCGACGGGAGTACATCGTGTTCAGCCGCCGCAGCTGGGCTAGGCCCATTGCGGAAGCGATATCGGTCAGGTTGTACTTGTAGCCCGGCGCGATGATCTCGTAGTACCAGGACCCCTCCGCCGTATAGCGGTTCCACGCGTCTTTGGAGATGCCATGGAGGGACATGAGTCTGCACCGCTCGGCGATAGTGGCATCGTCGGTGCATATCATCCCGCCCTCTCCGGTGGTCATGGTCTTGGTGGCATAGAAGCTGTAACAAGTGAGATGCGCGACCTCGCCGAGGTCCGGCCGCCGCGTCCCTATGGTGTGGCCGCGGTAGCTCGCGGGCAACGAGTGGGCGGCGTCCTCCACAAGCGCCAGATGGTGCGTCGCGGCGATCTCGTCGAGGGCGTCCATATCGGCAGGGTGGCCGGCGATGTGAACCGGGATGAGGGCACGGGTCCGCTCGTTGACGGCGGCAGCGACCTTCTCGGGGTCGATGTTGAGCGTATCGGGCCGGATGTCCACGAAGCGTGGCTGCGCGCCGAAGTATCTGATGACCTCGGCGGTAGAGGCAAACGTGTAGGGTGAAGTGATCACCTCATCTCCCGGGCCCACGCCCACGGCTTCCAGCGCGAGGTGAAGCGCGGCCGTGCACGAATTGACCGCGATAGCATGAGACGCACCGACTCTCTCTGCGAACTCACTCTCGAAGGTGTGTGTGGTCGCCCCGGTTGTGAGCCAACCTGACTCGAGTACTCCAGCAATCAGAGCAAGCTCCGAACCATCCAGATCGGGCCGGGAGAAAGGGAGGAAGCTAGACCGCACGGTGGTCACTCTCCTTTGTCTTACATTCTTTGTGTATGGCTTCGGCAGCCAATCGTCCGTTCCCCACCAGAAATCCTACTCCATACGAGAGATGGAGCACCGCGAAGGCGGCCGGGAGTATCGGTAGATGGCGCCAACGCGAACGGGACGCCGCATCGAACGAGGCCACTCCCGAGGCTGTTACGTAGGCAAGCGATGCGGCCAGCAGAAGCCTCCGGGCTTTCGGCGAGAAGGGGGAGAGGAGCGCTAGGGTTACCAGGCACGCGACGAACGCCCCGGGGACGAACTGGCGCAGACTCATCTGGTGAGGATGTTTGCGGAGTATTCGTGCTTTCCAATAGCCGTAGCCGTAATACTGGCGCCATAGAGACCGGATGTCCGCGCGACTGTAGTAGGCCGACTTGACGTCGGCGGCCAGCAAGAGCCTTCCACCCAGCTTGCGGATGCGATAGTTGTACTCGTCGTCCTGGTCTCTCACCATGGTCTCGTCGTACGGACCCGCCGCTTCGACTATCTCTCTCGTATAGGCCGGGAAAGGGATCGTGTCGACAAACATGTCTCTGCCTTTGACCGTGCGGAAGGCCGACCCTCCGACCCCGAATCTGGAACTCATCGCAACGGCGATGGCCTCCGCTGTGTCGCCTTCCCCGATCGTTTCCACGCTGCCGCCCACGCCGTCGACTCCATCGGTGAGTAGATGTCGAACGCAGTTGATCACATAGTCCTTCGCAATCTCACAGTGCCCATCAACTCTCACGAGGATGTCCCCGCCCGCGGCTCTGGTTGCAATGTTGAGAGCGGTCGGGGCGGTCAGGCCGGGGTTGTCGATGAGAACCACATTGGGATGTGATGCTTGGAGGGCTTGAACGATGGCCCCTGTCTCATCTGTGGACATACCGTCACAGACGATCACCTCAACCAGTTCCTCAGGGTAGTCTTGGGCGAAGACGGCGTTCAGGCTCCGTTCGATGTACGCCTGTTCATTGCGTACCGGCATGAGGATGCTCACACGGGGCAGCGCTGTCGGAAAATGCCCACTCATGGCTCGATCACTCGGCGATGGCTCCTTTCGCTGGTCATCTGAGCGGATTCGCTTCTGCTTTCGAGGACCCTGCTGATAACGGCCTTGGATTTGCCCGCGCTCGTCTTCTCCAACGATTCGACGCTCTGCACCGTGACGTGGACATCTCCGACCCGCTGTCTCAACTGCTTCTCCAGACGCGCGCTCTCGTGTGGCCCGAAGCCGGCGGTCGCTACTACGCGTATCACGAAGTCGTCATAATCCTGTTGCACGATCTGGCCCTCGATGACGCCCTGGGTTAAGGCGAAGATAGGGCCGGTGGCCACGGTGATCCGCCGCCCGTCGCGCATCAACACTACGTCTCGCACTCTGCCGACGATCCCCTCGAGTACCGGCATGTGGCTCCTACCACAGGGGCAACCTTGACGCGACCAAGTTCCCAGGTCGCCTATCTCGTAGCGTATCAGGGGCTGGGTCTCGTTGAGGAGCCCTGTGCAGACGAGCCTGCCGACCTCGCCTGGGCCGACAGGTCGGTCCTGGTCGTCGAGGATCTCGAGAATGCCGAAATCCGGGCTCACGTGGAGGCTACCCTCCTCGCACTCGGTGGCCAACACACAGTTCTCCACAGAGCCGTATTCTTCGAATACCCGCGTATCGAACGCCTCAGCCATGGTTCGTCTCATCTGCGGCGTGATCTTATCGCTACCCAGAATGGCCGCCTCGGGTCGATACTCCAATCGCGAGTTCGACTCCAGCATCAGCCTGGCAAGGAGATAGTGGGAGTGTGCGTACCCGGTGAAGACCTTGGGCTTGAATCGATTGAGCCCTCTCAGGTACTCGGGGAGGTTCTTAGGGGAGAGGTGGGTGGCCGACAGATAGAGCTGCCTTTCCGCGAGGTTGCACCGGTAGAAGGGGCCATGTGAACGGGCGTCCGGCACCACCATACGGGATCCGATCGTGGACCTCGGCATCCGGACACTAACGCCG
>JAFGIH010000543.1 GCA_016929985.1 Thermoleophilia bacterium
GTCACCGTTGGGATCGCCTGTGGCCGCGAATCGCGTCCAGTAGCCCATGATGGCTTCCGAGAGCTCGAGATCAGTCTTGGTGAGGGTTCCCAAGCTGGAGAAGAGGTCGGCGTTACCCATCACGTAAGGGATCTCTATGGAGTGGAAGGCTCCGAGTGCGCTCATCACCAGGGGGACGCGGGTGAACTGATAGAGATAGGCCGGCGAATCGGACCATTCGTCCATCGAACGGGCCGCCAGCCGTGCCGTGGAGGCGAAACCCACTTCGGTGAGCATACGGCTGATGCCGGAGTCGAGACCCTGCGTGCCGTCGTTGGGATAGAGCGCGAGGGCTTCCTGCGCGTAGGGACCGAAGATCTTCTGCATCTGCGCCTCGTAGGCGTCACTCGAGACGGTGAGCCCGGCCACGAAGAGGTTCCCCTCGTCCGCGTTCGAGCCGATGAGCAGAGGCACGTCGTGACAACCGCCTTCGGCCCACAGCTTGCCGGGCAGATCGGAGAGCAGTCGCCCATCGGCCACCGGCGTCCACGTGAGTCCCTGCTCCAGAAGGCCCAGCCCCTTGGCGTAGGCGGACGCGGCCTGCACCAACTCGTCGGCCGTCTTGGCCCGCATCTGGGCGAGCACGTCACCCGACGGATCGAGCTCGAGATACGCGGCATAGGCCTCCCCAGCCGCCTCCGCGGCCTCGAGCGTCCCGGCTGTCGAGACCCCGAAGCCATGATCGAGAAGGATGCCGCTCTGCGCAATGGCCCGGTCGAACAGGCCTTCAGCCACTGGGCTCACCAACAGGTCAAGGATGCTGATCGCCCCGGCCGACTCCCCGAACACCGTCACGTTCGACGGGTCGCCGCCGAAGCCCGCTATGTTGTTCCGCACCCAGTGGAGCGCGGCGACTTGGTCGAGAAGGCCGTAGTTGCCCGACACCCCATCGGCCGACTCTGCCGACAAGGCGGGATGCGCCAGGAAGCCCAGCGGTCCGAGCCGGTAGTTGATGGTGACCACCACCACGCCCTTGGTGGCCAGGTTGGCGCCGTCGTAGATGGCCATGGACCCCGAACCGCTCTCGAAGCTTCCCCCGTGGATCCAGACCATGACCGGGAGCTGCTCGTCGGCCGAGTCCGCGGGCGACCAGACGTTCAGGTAGAGACAGTCTTCGTTGATCGGGCCGACCGCCAAGGCGGCCAGGTTGAACATGCCCTCTCCCGCTCCAAGCTGCGGGCATGAGCCCCCGAACTCAGCGCAGACCCGAGGCTCGTCCCAGGCCGCTACCGGCTGGGGAGGCTTCCAGCGGAACTCGCCCACCGGCGGAGCCGCGTAGGGAACGCCCTTGAAGACCCAGACCTCGTGGTCGTCGACCTCCAGTTGGAATCCGACGACCGGGCCGCTGTCGAGTTGTACCTGCTCCAGGTCTGCACCGTCGCAGCCGGCCAGCAGAGCGCCGGCAAGGAGCAAAAGGGTAAGCGCCGCGGCCCACCCCACCGTGGCGGCGCGTGCCACTCGCACCGCCGGCACAGAGCCGGCATGCTCGGAACCTCGACGCAGCATGGAATGCAGAGACCTCATATCTTCAGTTTACTCCGCGATGCAAAAGGCTCAAACGTGGGTACGTAGCACGCATCATGCATGACATAGACCGCAGGACGTTTCTTCTCTCCACCGGCCGGTGGCTGGGGCTGGTCGCCCTAGCGCCCCTGGTCTCGGGCTGCGGGCGTGCGCTGCGCTGGTCGGAATCGCAGGGCAGGACCGTCGACGAGCAAGAACTCACCGCGACGCACACGACGTCAGCCGCCACGCCTTCGAGCACCCCCACCACGGCCACGACCGTCCCCGACGATTCGCCGGCAACCACCGTCGCACCATCCTTCCCCGACCTGGCAGTGATCCGAGGCGACTCGCCCGATCTGAACGTCCGCGCAGTCATGGCGCAGCTTGGCGGTATGGAGCGCTTCGTGAAGAGAGACGCGAAAGTGGTGGTCAAGCCGAACGTGCTCACCGGCCGCCCGCCGGAGTACGCAACCACGACCAATCCGCTGGTCATCGCCACAATCGTCCGGATGTGCCTGGAGGCAGGAGCCGCTGAGGTCGTCGTACTCGACTATCCCACCAGCAGCGCGCGCTCGGCCTTCCGCGAATCCGGTCTGGAGCAGGCCGTCGCGGAGTCGGGGGGGAGGCTCAAGTACCTCAGCAATCGCAACTTCGAGCGTGTGGACATCCCCGAGGGGGCGGCCATCTCCTCGTGGCCCCTGGTGACCGACGCCCTCGAGGCCGACACCTTCATCAACGTGCCCATCGGGAAGACCCACGGCATGGCCGGCCTGACCCTGGCCATGAAGAACCTCATGGGCATCATGGGCGATCCCCGCGGCGAGATCCACATCGACTACGCCCGCAAGATCACCGACGTGAACACTCTGGTGAAGCCTCATCTCGTGATCCTCGACGCCTACCGTGTCTTGGTGCGCAACGGCCCTACCGGCGGTAACCTCGATGACGTGCTGATGCCCAAGACCGTCGTGGCGGGCACCAGCCAGGTGGCTATCGACACGTACGGCGCCACCCTCATGGGCTGGAAACCGACCGAACTGCCCAGCCTGGTGGAAGCCCATGCGCGCGGCCTCGGCGAGATCGACCTGTCGAAGTACGTCATCTCCGAAGGCAGCGCTTGATGGCCGATCAGGCGGCGCGTCGCACGTGGAGCGTCCACCGTTTCAGACGCCTGTTCCAGATCGTGTTCTTCCTGCTCTTTCTGGCGCTTCTGACCTTGACGGTCTGGCCGCTCGGCACCCTGTTGCTGAGCGGCTTCCTGCTGGCCGACCCACTCCTGGCCATCAACTCAGTTGCGAACGGGGTGTTGCGGTGGGAGTTCCTGCTGGCGGTGCCTGTACTACTGAGCCCGCTCTTCGTCGGGCGGGCCTTCTGCGGATACGTCTGCCCGATGGGCTTCCTGGTCGAACTGTTGGGACCGCGGCGCGAGCGCCGGCCGAGGCCGCGGGCGCACGGGGTCCTGCGCCAGGTGCCTCTCTTCGGACTCCTGGTGGTCGCGATTCTCATACTGTTCGGCAGCGCGGTGTTCTTGGTCTTCGACCCGCTGTCGCTGCTCACCCGGTCCGCAACTACCTTGGTCTACCCGGCCGTCGACCGGGGGCTGCGACTGGCAGGTGATGTCTTGTATCTCGCGCCGCCGCTACGCGGCGGCGTCGACTCGGTCACCGAGGTGCTGACCGGCCGGTTGGTCTTCACCAACGGCCTCGCCTACAAGCTGCAACTGGTGATGCTCTTCATGTTCGTGGCCATCCTTGCCCTGTCGTGGTTCGAGCGCCGGTTATGGTGCCGGCACCTCTGCCCTCTGGGCGCGCTCTTGGGTCTGATAGGCCGCGCGGCCATCTTCAGCCGAGTGATCGACGAGCAGGCCTGCACCAGATGCGGAGCCTGCACCGCGGTCTGCTCCATGGACGCCGTCGGTGACGACGGGGTCTCTACCGACTGCTCGCGCTGCCAAGGCGGACTCGAGTGCATCGATACCTGTCCGAACGGCGCGATCCGCTGGGGCCGAAGGCCGCGAAAACAGCATGAATACGACCCCAGCCGCCGGGCCCTGCTGAAGGCGGGCGGCCTGGCCTTCGTGGGCGGGTTCTTCTTGTTCAGCGGCCTCGGCCGTGTCCAACGGAACGCCCACCTCATCCGGCCGCCGGGCGCCCGCAGTGAGCTGGACTTCATGGCCACCTGCGCCCGGTGCGGCGCGTGCATGAAGGTATGTCCCACCAACGTCATCCAGCCGGCGGTCTTCGACGCCGGCCTTGAGGGCTTCTTCACTCCGCAGATGGACTTCCGCCGCGCTTACTGTGACTGGAACTGCAACGAGTGCGGCAAGGTCTGCCCCACCCAAGCCATCCGCGAGTTGAGCCTGCAGGAGAAGCGCCTCAAGATCATCGGCCGTGCGTACATCGACCGCAATACCTGCATCCCCTGGGCGGAAGGGCGTGACTGCCTGGTGTGCCAGGAGCTCTGCCCCATCCCCGAGAAGGCCATCGTGTTCGACACGGGCGACGACGCCGGCGTCAAGCTTCCGCGGGTCGTCCCCGAGCGCTGCATCGGGTGCGGCATCTGTCAGTATAACTGCCCCGTTGCGAACGAGGCGGCCATCAGGGTCCGGTCTACGGCACAGACGGGGCTACTCTCGCGTTAGACGGTGTCTTGCCAATTGACTGGACTGGCTTTACCCTCGAACCGAGTGGCCCGGTTGTGGTTTAACGACCTGCTGCGGCCCGTCCGAGAGAAATCACCGATGGAGTGAGGTACAC
>JAFGIH010000544.1 GCA_016929985.1 Thermoleophilia bacterium
CGGCCGTCGGTCCAGTCGGAATGGACGTGAAGATCGCCTCGCAGGTCGCCAAGATCCACGAGGTCCGGGAGCGTCCCTGCCTCTGCTGCCTCGATCTCACCCTGGTCTTCGCGCAGTTCGGGCGGGATGTAGCGCAGACCCGCGGTCTCATATACCTCGGCCTCGGTGGCGCAGGTGACGAGCCGCCCTGTCGCGAGCTCCTCGACGTGATATTCGCTGATCTTGTGGCCGAGGCGCTGTGCATGACTGCGTAGCGCCACGTTGTGGTCGGCGCTGCCGGTGAAATGCTGGAGAAGGTTCCCGTATGACTCAGGGCGCACGATGCGCAGGTCGACGCCCAGGCCCGTGTGGGTCTTGGCCACCAGCTTCGTGTCGCCACGTTCGTCGACCCGGTCCACCTCAACCAAGGTCTCGAAGGCGTCCATGACGGCCGCCGGCCCCTCTGCCGCTACCACCAGGTCGATGTCGTGCACGGTGGCACGCAGACGGCGCAGGCTGCCGGCGTAGTCTGCGGCAAAGACTCCCGGAACAGCCCGTAGGGCCGCGACCAGCCGAGCCGCCTGGGGTTCGACCACCGAATGGAGACGACGAATCTCACCACCACCGGCGCGGCGAATCGTCCAAGCCTCTATCGCCTGCAGCAACTTTGCCTCGGTCTTCTCACCCATGCCGGGAACGTGGCGGATGCGTTCTTCGCGGCAGGCGCGCTCAAGGCCCCGTATGTCTCCGATTCCCGCGGCCTCCCAGACCAGGCGGGTCTTTTTGGGTCCCATGCCGGGCAGATGCATGACTGTCAGCAGTCCCTCGGGGCAGCGTTGTCTGAGATTCTCCAAGAGAGCTATCTCCCCCGTGGCCATGTACTCGAGCACTTTGGCTTCGATGGCTTGGCCCACGCCGGGGAGGTCGCGCAGCTCTCCTCGTGAGGCCATCTCGGCGACGGAGACCGGATGTCCGCCGAAGAGATCGGCGGCCTTTTCGTAGGCGAGGATGCGATAGGACGAGTCGCCGTGAAGCGACATGTAGTCGGCGATGCTCCGGAACGCCTCGGCCAGTTCTCGGTTGGACGGGAGCCGCGCGGCCTCAGGAGACACGGCCACTCCTTGACCGGGGCGGCGCTGTGCCGCGGGGCGCCGCCAGCGTGATGCGGAAGCAGCGATGTATCCGAGGGTTCCGTGCGAAGTCACGGGGGATGGTCTGCTTGGTGATGTCGGTCACAAGGAGATTCTCTGCGAGCGATTCATCCAGCTTGAAGCGGCGGAAATTCGTGGAGAAAAGCAGGATGCCTTGTGGGGAAAGCAGTTGCGCCGCGGCGCGTATGAGTCCGGCGTGATCGCGTTGTAGATCGAGGTCATCGGTCATGCTCTTGGAGTTGGAGAAGGTCGGGGCGTCGAGGAAGATCAGGTCGTACGGCCCGGCGCCGCTGCTTTGGCCACCGCTGCCCCGGGCGGCCTCGCTCCCCCCCGCCATCTGGGCGAGCCATTGCAGGCAGTCCGCCCGCACGAATCGGTGTTCCGCCCCGTTGAAACCGTTCAGTTCGAGGTTGCGGCGGGCCCAGTCGAGGTAGGTGGGCGAGAGGTCCACCGTGGTAGTGGTGGCTGCTCCTCCCGCGGCCGCGTAGACCGTGGCGGAACCGGTATAGGCGAAGAGGTTGAGGAATCGCCGGCCAGGAGCAAGCTCACGGATGATGTCCCGGGTGATGCGGTGATCGAGAAAGAGACCCGTGTCGAGATAGCCGGTCAGATCGACGAGGAACATCAAGTCGCTCTCGCGCACCTGCAGGGGCTTGCTGGTATCGCTGAGCCTTGTGTATTGGTCTGTGCCCTTCTGCGGACGCCGGATCTTCAGCACGGCTTGATCGCGGGGGATATCGAGGACCTCGGGCACCACGGCCATGATCTCCTTGAGCCGCCGGCGGGCCCGCACCGGATCGACTGTGGATGGGGGCGCGTATTCTTGGACGTGAGCCCAGTCTTCGTAGAGATCCACGGCGACCGCATATTCGGGTAGATCGGAGTCGTAGATGCGGTAGCAGTGGATGCCTTCACGAGCGGCCCACCGCCGCAGGTGCTTGAAATTCTTGCGCAGCCTGTTCGCGAACATGACCGCGCCCGGGCTTGTGCCCACTTCACGTTCCGGCCCCCGCCCGCCTTCGCCGATGTGAAAGAGAAGCAACCTGCATTCCAGAGGCCCATTGAAGAGCACATTGCTGCGATGCGCCCTGAGGCCGAGATGGGCGCCCAGTTCTGGATTGCCGGTGAAGACGGCCGCCTCCCATCCGGCGAACGAAGTCTTGAGTCTCTCCCCGAGCGCCTCGTAGGTGCCGACGAGCGCATCGATCTCGCCCAGCCGCTTTCCGTAGGGTGGGTTGGTGGCAACGAGGCCGGGCCCGGGGCCTGGGGATGTCAGCGAGCCGAGATCGCGTCGATCGAGCACGATCCTTCCGGCCAACCCCGCGCGGCGGACATTCCCCCGGGCGGTCCCCATCGCCTTCTGGTCGATGTCATAGCCAAAGAGCGCCGGCAGCGACCGCAGGCCGGAATCCCGGCGGGACCGTGCCTCCTCGAGGAGTTCGGCCCAAATCTGAGCCTCGAACCCTTTCCAGCTCAAGAAGCCGTAGTAGTCGCGCAACAGTCCGGGAGCGATGTCGGCGGCCATGAAGGCACCTTCAACGAGTAAGGTGCCCGATCCACACATCGGATCTACGAGAGACCCGCCTTCGGCCGCGATCCGGGGCCATCCCGCTCTCAAGAGGATCGCGGCCGCCAGGCTCTCCTTGAGTGGAGCCTCGCCCCCTTCAATACGGTACCCGCGCCGGTGCAGGCTGTCTCCGGAGAGGTCGAGGCTCACCACGGCGTCCGTGGGCGTGAGATGCAGGTTGATCCGGACGTCGGGCCGCGCCAGGTCTACCCCGGGGCGGGCCCCCGTGCGGGCACGGAAACGGTCGACTACCGCGTCCTTGACCCGCTGCTCGGCGAAGTGCGTGTTGAGCGTCGCCAGCGGTCCCTGTTTGACGGTGGAGGTCACCTCGGCCGCCAAAGTCCCCTCAACAGAAACATGATCTTCCCAGGCGAGCGCATTGATGCCTTCATAGATGTGGTCCGGCTCGGAAACCGGGAAGGATGTCAGCCGCAGAAGGACCCGGCTGGCCACCCGCGACCACAGACACGCCCTGTAGGCCAGGGGTAGTGAGCCTGAGAAGGCTACGCCCGACCGGGTCTCCGCGGTCTCCGGGGCCCCGAGGGCGCGCAGTTCGTCCAGCAGCAGGCCCTCCGTGTTGCGTGGGCAG
>JAFGIH010000545.1 GCA_016929985.1 Thermoleophilia bacterium
GTCTACGTCCTGGCCGGCTACTTGGTCGGGATGCTGGTGTCTCGCTTCGGCAGCGTGAACCCCTGGGGGGTGTTCGTGATCGCCGGCGGCGCTTCGCTCGTCGCCCAGTTGCTGTTCGGTCTCTTCCAGTTCATGATGGGACCGCGGGCGGGCTTTCTCACTATGTTCGTGACCCAGATCCTGCCCGAGGCGGTGCTCGACGCCTTGGTGACCGTACCGATATACGTGCTGCTGGTGCGCTTGCGGGTGCTTCCGGCCTCCGGAATAGAGCCTCGGGGGGCGAGAGGAGCGACGGAATGATCCTTCAGCCCGCCAGGAAGAGGCGTCCGTCAGAGGATGACTCGTTCACCGGCATCCGCGTCGGAGTGCTGCTGCTCGCCGCCCTCGTGCTGTTCGGAGCGTTGGTGTTCCGTCTCTGGTATCTGCAGATACTCTCGGGTGACGAGTTCACCGAATCCGCGACGGTCAACAGGGTGCGCACCGTCATGGTCGAGGCGCCCCGTGGGGTCATCTACGACCGCGACGGCAACGCGCTGGTCGAGAATCGCGCGGGCCTCAGCATCGGGTTCCTGACCATGGACATGTACGATCCGGAGGAAGAGGCATTCCAATTCCAGGCTGAGATCTCGAAACTGGCCACTCTCCTCGAGATGTCGACGAGCGACCTGCTGGTGGCCTACAAGAAAGCCGCCAGAGACCCCTACGTGACCTATATGGTCAAGGAGGACGTCCCCGAGGAGACCGTGGTGGCCTACTTGAAGGAACACAGCCTTGAGTTCCCGGGCGTTCAGGTGGAGAAGACCTTCCTGCGGCAGTATCCGGAGAAAGCGCTGGCCGCCCACCTTCTGGGATACGTGAATGAGATCGGCGCCCAGGACATCGGTGGGGAGGAGTTCCCCGGTCTCACAGCCGGCGCTCATGTCGGCAAGGATGGCGTGGAGCGCACCTACGACTCGTATCTCCGCGGTACCGACGGCTGGAAGAGAGTGGAGGTCGACGCCGCCGGACGGCCGATCGAGTTCATCGAGAATGTGGCGGCCATCGCTGGTAACAACCTCATCCTCACTATCGACAGCGACCTCCAGAAGGCCGCCGAAGACGCTATCGCGGAGGGTATCCAGCGGGCCCACCAGGACGATTTCACCAACGCGGCGGGCGGCGCGGTGGTGGCGCTCGACCCGCGCAACGGCGAAGTGCTGGCCATGGCTTCATACCCGGACTACGACCCCTCGGTGTGGGTGGGCGGCATCGAGCAGGCGGCGTATGACGAGTTAAGAGCCGAGGAAGCGAACAAGCCGCTGTTCAACCGCGCTCTCAATGGTCTCTATCCGGCCGGTTCCACCTTCAAGCCCTTCGTGGCGGCAGTGGCGATGAACGCCGGCGTGGTCACCCCGGACGAGCTCATCTACTGTGACGGCAGTTTCGAGCGGGCCGGCCAGAAGTGGAAGGACTGGACCCTCGACGGCCACGGCAACGTCAACCTCGTGCAGGCCATCATGGAGTCGTGCGACGTCTTCTTCTACAACATGGGGAGCAGGCTGTACGACCTGAGCGGCGCTGTGTTCCAGCAGGGGATACGCCAATTCGGCTTCGGCGCGGAGAGCACGGGCGTCGATCTCCCCGGCGAGACAAGGAACAGCCGGGTGCCCGACAAGACCTGGAAGCGCGAGTACTACAAGGACTCCGAGGCCTCAGACGCCCAGATCTGGAAGCCGGGCGACGAGATCAACCTGGCCATCGGACAGGGCGACCTGCTGGTCACTCCGCTGCAGCTCGCTGTAGCCACCGCGGCCATAGCGAACGGCGGGACCCGTTGGGTGCCGCACCTGGGCCTGCAGATCACCGATGCATCGGGGCGGGTCATCTGGCAGTACGAGCCCGAGAGTGCCTCCGTGGGCATCACCACCGACAAGCAAGGCAACGACATCCTGAGCATCGTGAGGAAAGGCATGAGGCTGGTGACCTCCGATGCCTGGGGCGGCACTGCGTACGCCGCTTTCTGGGGCTTCCCCGTGGCAGTGGGCGGGAAGACCGGCACGGCTCAGAAGCCGGGTCAGGACGACTATGCGCTCTTCATGGGATACGCCCCCGCCAACGCCGACGCCGACGGCAATGTCGAGCCCGAGATAGTCGTGGTCGCCATCGTCGAGGAGGGCGGCCACGGTAGCTCGGTCGCTGCTCCCGTGGTCAGACGCGTAATGGAAGCCTACTTCGGATACGAGCCGGGCGGGTCGATCCAGGTGCCGTTCTCAGAATAGGCGGTACAAGCATGGGCCCACGCACAAGCGTTCTCCAAGAAGCGAACGAACGGCGCCAGCCGTTGGGGTTCTCCTTGGGCGCCTACCTGCGCAGCATGGACTGGGTCCTCCTGGGGGCCACGCTGGGGCTGGTGACCTATGGCTTCTTCATGCTGTACTCCGCTACCCACGAAGACCCCACCATCTCGACTCCCTTCTATTACGTCCGGTCTCAGGCCATTGGCCTTGGGCTGGGGCTCGTTTTCCTGCTGGCCCTCAGCATGTTCGACTACCGGCGTTTCGCGCGCTGGCAGATCTACATCTACGGGGGCAGCATCTTGCTTCTCATCCTCACGCTCATCATCGGTAAGGGTGATGAGACAGTGGGAGCGAACCGCTGGCTGGAGTTCTCGTTCTTCAGATTGCAGACCGCGGAGTTGGTCAAGTTCATGCTGATCGTGGCGTTGGGTGCGGTCTTGGCCGAGGGCGTGGAATTGCGGCACCGTTTCCGCTTCGTGGTGCTCTGCATCGTGTACGTGCTCGTACCGGGCATCCTCATATTCCTGCAGCCCGACCTGGGGACGTCGCTTGTCTTCGTCGCCATCCTCATCGTCATGTTGGTGGTGTGGGGCATCCGCATGAGCCATCTGGGGATACTGGCCGGTGTGGGGCTGTTCGGGGTGGTGATGGTGCTGCGTATCCTTCCCAGCGCTTTCGGCGTTCACGTGCTCAAAGACTGGCAGCTCGACCGGCTGGAGGTGTTCCTCGATCCGGAGAAAGATCCGCTCAACACCGGATATCAGCTGATCCAGAGCAAGATCGCCATCGGCAGCGGGATGTTCA
>JAFGIH010000546.1 GCA_016929985.1 Thermoleophilia bacterium
AAGATGCACTGGTTCGGCAGCCTCTTGGCCGGCAGCAAGGGCGTCCTCTTACGCGGCACGAAACCGGAGTGGATCGTCAGAGCCATCTCCGACGAGAAGGTCACCATCGTGTGGCTGCTCGTGCCCTGGGTGCAGGACATCCTCGACGCGGTCGACCGGGGTGACTTCAGACTAGAGGACTATGAACTCGACCAGTTGCGGCTCATGCACATAGGCGCCCAGCCCGTTCCGCCGAGCCTGGTACATCGCTGGCTGGGGCACTTCCCCCACCACCAGTACGACACCGACTACGGCCTCACCGAGTCGGTGGGCCCGGGCTGCGTGCACCTGGGGGTCGAGAACGTCCGCAAGGTGGGCGCAATCGGTAAGGCCGGCCACGAGTGGGAGACCAAGATCGTCGGCGAGTCCGGCGACCCAGTCGTCCCGGGCGAAGTGGGCGAACTGGCCGTCAAGGGACCCGGGGTCATGAGGTGCTACTACCGCGATCCGGAAGCCACGGCCACGGTGCTCAAGGACGGCTGGCTGCTCACCGGCGACATGGCGCGCGAGGACGAGGAGGGCTTCATCTACCTGGTCGACCGCAAGAAAGACGTCATCATCAGCGGTGGCGAGAACATCTACCCCGTGCAGGTGGAGGACTTCCTTCACCACAACGACGCCATCAAAGATGTGGCGGTCATCGGCCTGCCAGACAAGCGCCTCGGCGAGATCGCTGCCGCCGTCATCCAGTTGAAACGCGGCCACCACTGCACCGAGGAGCAGATCATGGAGTTCTGCGCCGACCTACCTCGCTACAAGCGCCCGCGCAAGATCATCTTCGACGACGTGCCGCGCAATGCGACCGGCAAGATCGACAAACCGGCGCTCCGCAAGAAGTACAACGTGGACGGCCTCGTGGAGGTCGAAACGACTCAGTAACGAGGGGGCGCGGGCGTTCGTCGAGAGCCTTGCGGTACGTCCGCAGTGCTCGAGACGGGCGTCTGCGCCCCCTAGGGCACTCTCACTTCTTTCTGGATTGCCGCACGGTGGCCAGCGGCGCAACGCCCAGCCACAAGAAGATAGTGACCAGCATGGCCTGCACGTAGGTGATGTCGAGATCCCATCCGACCCTGCGGGCGACCGGGTTCCATAGCGCCCACACCAACAGGGAACTGATGAAGAACCCCGGAATGGCCCCCAGAATGCTGAAATATCCCATTGTCAGCCTCCACGAGAACGTTTGAGTATCACTAATCGTTATCATAGTCGGCCCGGCCGTATGACGGTATAGTTCGTGTATCAAAGCGTCCCAGGAAGGACCCCATGGCTGATCCTGTTCGCGTCAGGTTCGCTCCGAGCCCCACCGGCGCCCTCCACGTGGGCGGTGCCCGCACCGCCATCTACAACTGGGCGTTCGCGCGCCGCACCGGCGGCACGTTCATCCTGCGCATCGACGACACCGATCCGGGACGTTCCATCGCCGAGAACACGGCTCAGATACTCCGCTCCCTGGAATGGCTGGGCATCGACTGGGACGAAGGGCCGGGAGTGGGCGGCGCGTATGGCCCCTACTTCCAGACCGAGCGGGCCGGTGGCTACACGGCCGCCCTCGAGCGCATGAAGGCCAACGGCAGCGCATATCCGTGTTTCTGCTCTGCCGCCGAACTGGAAACCAAGCGCGCTTCGGTCCGCGCCGGTGAAGCCGGCGCCGAAGGTGGGATGAGCGGCTACGACCGCACCTGCCGGCGGCTCGACCCGACGGTCGCCGCCGCGCGCATCGCGGCCGGCGAGCCTCATGTGTGGCGTTTGGCCGTGCCTGACGATCGCGGCGACATCGTGGTACCCGACGCGGTGCGGGGCGAGACCGTCTTCCCCGGCAGCGCCATGGACGACTACGTGCTCGTGCGCGCCGACGGAACCCCTACCTACAACTTCGCCACCGTCGTCGACGATGCCGACATGGAGATAACCCACGTCATCCGAGGCGACGACCACCTCTCCAACACGCCTCGCCAGATCCTGGTCTACGAGGCCCTCGGACGGCCCGTTCCCATGTTCGCGCACCTATCCATGATCTGGGGCACCGACGGCAAGAAGCTCTCCAAGCGCCACGGCGCGACATCGGTGGAGGCTTTCCGGGACGAGGGGTATCTTCCGGAGGCTCTGCTCAACTACCTCGCCCTGCTCGGCTGGTCGTTGGATGGCGAGACCACCATCATCCCGGCCGAGGTGCTCAAGACCGACTTCTCGCTCGAGCGGATCTCCACGAGTCCGGCCGTGTTCGATTTCGAGAAACTCGAGTGGATGAACGGTGTGTACATCAGGGACATGCAGCCGGAGGCTTTCGCAGCCACGATGTTCCCCTGGATCGTGAAGGCGGGCCTCGTCGCCGAGGGCGACATAACGGCCCGGCCCGACTGGTACGTGGAGTTGGCCCCTCTGGTCAAAGACCGCACCAAGCGCATGACCGACATCGCTCCCATGGTGGAATTCCTGTTCGCCGAGCACCTCGAGATCGACCCGGCCGCCGCAGCCAAGGCGCTCTCCGCCGATACTGCAGGTCCCATCCTGGCGGCCGCGCATGACGCCCTTGCTCCGCTCGAACCGTGGGAGGCCGGCTACATCGAGGACGCGCTCCGTCTCATCCCCGACGCGTTGGGGACGAAGCCCAAGGCCGTGTTCCAAGTCATGCGGGTGGCGATCACAGGATCCATGGTGTCTCTCCCGCTCTTTGAATCCATCGCTTTGATCGGGCGCGAGCAGACGCTTGCCCGGCTCGAGGCGGCACAGTCGCTGACATAGCACGTCGACCCAAAAACGGAGTTGTGAGAACCATGCCAGACCCAGCCATGAACCAGGAGCAGTCTGCCCCGGAACGCCAGGACTTCATTCGGGAACTGGTCCAGCAGGATCTGGATTCGGGTCGTATCGACAGCGTGGTCACCCGTTTCCCTCCGGAGCCCAACGGCTACCTCCACATCGGGCACGCCAAGGCCATCTGCATCAACTTCGGCATCGCGCGCCAATACGACGGCCGCTGCAACCTGCGCATGGACGACACCAACCCCACCAAAGAAGACGTGGAGTACGTCGACTCCATCACCACCGACATCAAGTGGCTCATCGACGGCTGGGCCGACGACCGCCTCTGCTTCAAGCGAGCCGGCGCGGCCCCGGAAACGGTCGATTCCGGTGGTCGTCAGGACTTCTTCATGCCGCCCGTCAGAGTGGCCCAGAGCCAGGGCGAGGCGCTCGAGCCCTTCTACGCCTCCGACTACTTCGATGCCTTGTATGAGTACGCGTTGGAGCTGATCCGCCGGGGCAAAGCCTACATCGACGACCACTCCGCCGAAGAGGTCGACGCCATGCGCGGCGCGCCCGACCGGCCCGGGCAGGAGAGCAACTACCGCAACCGCTCCGTAGAGGAGAACCTCGACCTGTTCCGGCGCATGCGGGCCGGCGAGTTCCCCGACGGCGCCCGCGTACTGCGCGCCAAGATCGACATGACCGCGCCGAACGTATGGTTGCGTGACCCGGTGCTCTACCGTATCCGCCACACCTCGCACCACCACACGGGCGACGAGTGGTGCATCTACCCCATGTACGACTTCGCACACGGCCTGTCCGACTACATCGAGGGCGTCACCCACAGTCTGTGCTCGCTGGAGTTCGAGGTGCACCGCCCCCTGTACGAATGGATCCTCGAGGCTCTCGCGCTGCCGCGTGTCCATCCCCGGCAGCGCGAGTTCGCGCGCCTCAACGTCACCTACACCATCATGAGCAAGCGCAAGCTGCTGCGCCTCGTCCAGGACGGGCATGTGAGCGGTTGGGACGACCCGCGCATGCCTACTCTGGCCGGCATGCGGCGGCGCGGCTACCCGGCTGACGCCATCCGCACGTTCATCCAGGCCGTCGGGGTCGCCAAGCGCGAGAACATGGTGCAACTCGAGTATCTGGAGCACTTCGTACGCGAGAACCTGAACCGCTCCACGCCCCGGATCATGGCCGTGCTGCGGCCGCTGAAGGTGGTCATCGAGAACTACCCCGAGGGTCAGGTCGAGGAGTTGGACGCCATCAACAACCCCGAGGATGCTGCAGCGGGCACCCGCAAGGTGCCGTTCTCGCGCGTCATCTACATCGAGCAGGACGACTTCCGCGAAGTGCCGCCGCCCAAGTACCACCGTCTGAGCCCGGGTGT